>NZ_JAJJZF010000022.1:0-72708 GCF_020966275.1 Pseudoalteromonas sp. MB41
ATACCGCCGAAGTTATCAGTCTCGAAATTAATGGGTGCTTTAAAGGGAAAAATAGCGTTAAAGCTATTTAGCAAATATCCATACTTAAGGAAAAACAAGTTATGGGGAAACCATTTTTGGCAGAGAGGGTACTTCGTAGATACTGTAGGGATAAATGAAGAAATAATAAGGCGGTATGTCAGGCACCAAGAAAAGGAAGAGGTGCAAGAGCAGGCGCAGTTAACACTCCAGTAAACAACGCCCCCTTCTAGGGGGCTAATGCAAAGCCACCTTCTTTAGAAGGTGGATCTTTTACTTTTGTTAAAAAGAAAAAGCCTATATAGTGTATTTGCGTTATGAAACAACACGGTAGAAAACAATGAAGAATAAAAGCCTAATCATAGCCTCATTACTTATTTTATTGCCGCTTATCGATAGCCTTTTTGTACCTCCTGTATTTGGCATTCAATGGCATAGCCCAAAAATGATGTATCAAATAGGCGTTGCGTTACTCATTATTAAGCTGTTTATGGTCATAACGGGCATTTATTTATTACTCAAAAATAACAGGTGTGACACAGGCAGAGCAGCGCTAGAGACTCAACCAACCGCTAGACGACATCTTTTATTATTCATTGTCGCAGGGCTTCAACTTGTGGTTATGGTGAGTCTGTGTTTTTGGTACCTTGTTGCAGGGACACAGGCAAAGTATTTTAAGCAGCAACAGCATATTAGTGTATTTACAGCTGACTATGGCGTTTTTACAGATGTTTACCATCATATTTCATATATTTGCTATGACCGTTATGGTTTTTATCGCCAGATCCCGGTTGCTTCATTACCGTGGGCAGGTGAATTTAGTTTTAAAGTTCATCAAGATAGTTTACAGATCTATCAAAAAAGTAATGTCGATGAGCAAACTAAACAGATTTCCTTAGAGGGGTTTAATTGTTTATAAAACTAGAATAATTAGGACGATTTTTACTTACATATCAGATATTTCTTAAATTCCCCCTATTTCCCCTCATAACATATCATTCTCACTGTTGTTTCCTATACTTAATGAGATTTTTAGTAAGGAAGCCATCACGCATAGGGTACTGCAATTAAACAGAGAGAACATTATGTTTACGAAGTTCAGGTTAAATACACAGCTGTATCTTGCATTTGGCGCAATGATTGTTCTGCTAGGGGTAGTCAGTATAGTTGCCTTGTTAGCGCTTAACTCAGGCTATGATAATTTTGTTGATTATCGCGTAAATGCACGCGATAGCAATATCACGGGACGAGTCCAATCAAACGTATTAACTTTACGCTTAAATGCACTCAAATATTTGAAAGATCAAGAACCTCAAGCCATTTCCGATTTTAACGAGCGTCATAATTTACTCAGTGAATTAATCACTCAGAGCAAAAAACAGTTTACTGATGCCGAGAAAGTAAAAGCAATGACAGCGATAGAAAAAGGAGCAAGTAATTATAAGAATGCTTTTGAAGACATCGTTAAGTTAGTAGAAAAACGCAATGATGTAGTCGAAAATAAGCTCGATGGAAACGGGCCGTTTATGCGTGAGGCCTTAACAGAAATTATGCTGCTGAGTAAAAACAAAGAAAACAGCGCAGCATTATTTTTAAGTGCACAATTGCAAGAGTCGTTATTACTTGGGCGATTGTATGCTGCAAAGTTTTTAGTCAGCAACTCGCTGGCTGATTTTGACAGAACAATGAAAGAATTTAAGAGCGTTCAAGCTAAAACTCAGCAATTGTCAGCGGGCCTTTTTGATACAAAAGAGCAGACATTATTGTCTGATTTCAAAACCAGAACGAATGACTATATTACAGGGCTTGAGCTAGTAAAGTCCTTGATTACAGAGCGTAATAATATAATTAGCGGGACACTTGATAAAGTAGGCCCGCAAATAGCTGAGGAAATTGAACGTATTAAACTCGCCAGCCAAAACCGCCAAGATGAAATTGGTCCCATGATACAAGCCAGCAGTGAAAATGCGATTACCACCATTTTAGTCTTTGCCATCATAATTATTACTGTGGGCATTTTCTTAAGTATCTTTATCTCGCGTTTAATAAAAGCGCCTATTGGCGGGGAGCCGAGCGAAATAGCAACCATTGTGCAATCGATAGCTGAAGGTGATTTAACCTATCGTTTTAGTCAGCATGGAAATGAAACAGGAATTTACTTAGCGATGCGCGAAATGGTGTCAAAGCTTAACGAAATGCTGACTCAGATCAGTGAATCTACCACGCAAGTTTCGCGCACATCACAAGATTTAACAACGATAACGGCGAGTTCTAAAACAGGTGCAGAGCATCAATCTGACCAATTAACACAAACAGCCACTGCAATGCATGAAATGTCAGCAACCATTAATGAGATTACGCAAAGTGCACAAATGGCTGCTGATGCAGCAACAAAAGCCGATAATGAAGTACTGACGGGCACGCAAGTAGTTTCACAAACGCATCACGCAATGGGCGAGTTGGTTGAGACCATGATGAGCGTGAGCAAAACGATTGAAAACTTAGAAGCAGAAACTGAGTCAGTGGGCTCCATTTTAGATGTGATAAGAGGTATTGCTGACCAAACTAACTTATTAGCATTAAATGCGGCCATCGAAGCTGCCAGAGCTGGAGAGCAAGGACGCGGTTTTGCAGTGGTTGCAGATGAAGTGCGCTCTTTAGCAAGTCGGACACAACAAAGTACTGAAGAAATTCAAGTGATGATTTCTAATTTACAGAATGAAGCGAAGCGCTCAGTCGATTCGATGAAAATGAATATGCAAAATGTGGAGCAAACCGCAGAGAAAACTGAGCAAACCGGTGAAGTCCTCGAGCAAATTTCACAATCGGTGGGCACAATTAAAGATATGAATGTACAAATTGCCAGTGCGTCTGAAGAACAAAATGTCGTGAGTATGCAAATAAGTGAAAGTGTTCAACATGTTAACGAAAAAGCACATGAAACGATGGATGGTGCAGAGCGCGCAGCAGCGATTGCTGATGGCTTAGCGCAAACAGCGCTTGAGCTAGACCAAATTGTGAAGCAATTTAAAGTCAGTTAAAAGCCTAGGAGTATAAAGCCAGTGACACTGGCTTTATACTTTACTCATTTTTCATTCGGGCTTTATTGTACATCAACCTTTTGGCCCGTTTGCAATTGTTCAGCCCCCCTTATTGCCACTTTATCGCCCGCACTAAGAGACGCAGGAGTGAGGGGACTTACCTCAACAAGCTGACCCTTGCCACTGCCAACGATAACGGGAATTTGTGCTGCTGTACTGGCGTTATCAATCTTTACGATATGCGTGCCATTTTTACGTAAAATAAGGGCATCTCGGTTCACTAATAACACATCGCCTTTACTTGTTAATGGAACAGTAACATCGACAAGTTGACCTATCGCCCATACTTGCTCTTGAGATACGTGCAATGCGGCACGTACTTCGACCGTTTGTGAACGCGGGTCTGTGGATGGGATCACTGCTGTAATTTTAGCGGTTGTTGTTTCAGGTGCTGATAAATCGCCTGCTTTGACCGGCAGTGCAATGTCTTTATGTAAAAACTTAAGGTATTTAACAGGGACATATAAACGCACTTCTAAATGAGTGATATCGAGTAAGGTGACTAATTCATCGGCGCGGTTTATTTCACGTCCAGCATGTTTATAGCGCTCGCTGATAACACCTGAAAAGGGGGCGCTGATGGTCGCACGGGATAGTTTATCGTCGATTACCTTTAACTCTACCTCAGCAAGGGCAATATCAGACAAAGCGAGGTCGTGTTTATTTTGCATTCCATCAACTTGGCTTGCCGCTGCACTGCTCGCTTTAGCGAGTTTTTGTAAACGGGCTAACTCTTGTTCGTATAAACGCAGGTTTATTTTTGCACGGTTAAGCATTTCTTGCTGACGGGCTTTTTCAAGTTCCAGTGGTAAAGTGTCCATGCGCACTAGCGTATCACCTTGGTTGACCAAAGTGCCGGGCTCTACCACATAGAGTAAACGTCCACTAATTCCTGCGGTAAGCGTGACATCGTCTTTGCCGTATAAAGTGCCACTTACTTCAATTTCACTGCTTAGCTGTGCTTTACTCACTGTATCGACCGTGACAGGAACGACCGCGAAAGCATGAAAGGCGAAGGCACATAATACCGCGGTTACAATACGTATATTTTTTATCATCGTTTTATCACTCATTGATTCGATACCAAGCTTAAAGGCGTTTTTTCGGGTTGTTGATTATTGTTTATTGGTGGTAATTGCCTGCCAAGCTGCAATAAACTCGGCATTAAAATAAGCGTAAATAGCGCGCTAATAGCCATGCCGCCTACAATGACGGTCGCAAGACCGCGATAAATCTCTGAGCCAACACCGGGCATTAACATCAGCGGTAACATGCCAAATAAACTCGTTAAGGTACTTAAATAAACGGGGCGTGCTCTAAGTAGCACTGCTTGGCGAACTGCAGCCTCTCGATTAAGCCCAGCAGACATCGCAACACGCGTTTGGTCGACCAATAAAATTGCATTATTGACCACTAATCCCAGCAAAATGATAAAGCCAATCATGGTCAATAAATCGAGTGATTGGAAAGTGAATAAATTCAGCACAAACAAGGCCAGTACCCCGCCAGCTATCGCCAGTGGCATAACTAACAGTACCAAGACACTGTCTTTTGCAGATTTAAATAATGCTGTCATCAGCAGGAATAAAATAAACAAGGCTAGTAAAAAGTTGAGAGTCATCTCTTGCATAGCTGAATTCATTTTTTGTGCGTTGCCAGCCAAAATCGCGCCAGCACTTTCGGGTAAGCTGGCACGTACTTTTGGCATAACGTGTTCGGCTAAAATAGCTTGTGCTTGTTGCAAACTCATATCGGCAGGTGGTGTGACGACAATACTCACTGTGCGACGTCCGTTAACACGGCGTAATTGTGTAGGGCCAACAGTGCGTTTAATTTGGGCAAGCTCGCCCAGAGTTTGAATGCCCGAGAGCGGTGTAACAATGGGCAAGGCTTTTAGTTCTTCAGGGGTTTGCCATGGAGTGCCTCGCAAAATTACATTCATGCGCTCGTTGCCGTCAAAGTATTCGTTAACAAATAAGCCGCCTGTATAAGCCTGTACCGCTTGTGAAACATCACGGCGAGTTAGCCCTGCTTGAGTAATACGGCGGTCGTTAGGTGTAAGCCTGAGCTCTGGTTCGGCCATATCTAAACGCGGTTGTGGTCTTGCTGTGGCATTTGGCATTGCTTCTGTGACTGCTTGCAAGGCGACATTAGCACCTGAAATCAGGTCATCCATGTTCGGACCGGTTAGATCAATATTGATATCTCGGCCATCTCCCCCATTAGCGACTTGGATCATAGAACCTCGAAAGAAGAATACCTGCGTGTCGGGTAAGTCGATGAAAATTTCTTCTCGAGCAACTTTCATCAATTCTTCAACGCGTTGTGGATCAGCCGAATAAATAAATCCGCCAGCGTTGGAACCAAATGCATAAAAGTTAAAGTCTTTTATTCCTGGCTCTTTCTCACCAGTGTAGTAAGGCATTAAGCGTTTTTTGATACGCATTAATAACTCTTCTTCCATAAATTGCACATTGCCACCCGGTGGGGTATTCAAGTTAAAGAAAAAGCCATCAGTTGGCGCTCTGGGCATAAAGTCAGTTTTTGGCAGCATAGTCATGGTGGCAATTAATGAGCCGCCTAATAACGAGGCAATCCAGAGCAGTTGCTTAGTGCGGGTGTTAGTGAGTGCCATGATAAAGTTAGTTAGTTTTTGCCAATAAGCTCGATAAGGATCGGGTTTTAGTTCAGTGTCAGGCCAAACATGGTTCGCTAATGGAATGAGTGTAATGGCACAGACCATTGAGGCAATGACCGCGATAGAGAGGGTGAGTGCAAGGTCTGAAAACAGCTGACCTTCAATGCCTGCCATAAAGAGAATAGGGAGAAAAATAGCAACGCTGGTGGTGGTTGACGCAAATAAGGCACCGGTGACTTGCGCAGCTCCTTTTAATGCCGCTTTTTTAGTATCAAAGCCTTCGCTTCTGAGTCGGGCTATATTTTCTTGGACTATGATAGCAGCATCTAAAACTAAGCCGACAGCAAAGGCTAGGCCGGCAAGGGAAATAACATTTAAGCTGCGTTCAAAAATATTAAGGGCTAAAAACGCCACCATCAACGACACCGGGATTGTAGCGGCAATCACAAACGTGGCTTTTAACCCGCGGAAAAACAACCATAAGATCAAGCATGATAAAAGTACACCTAATCCTAAGTTACTTTTCACTAATGATAAGGCGTTACGAATATGCACTGAGGCATCAAAGCTTAACTCAATCGATAAGCCATTTTCAGCAAGAGGACCTTCGTTTAGCTCTTTAATCGCTAAATTTATGTCATCAAGAAGTGCGACAGTATTGGCTTCGTTGGCGCGCGAAATTCGAATGTAATACGCCGGTTTACCATTTCGGCCACTCATGCCTAAACGGTCAGAAAAAGTGCGTTCTACGCGTGCAATATCGCCAAGGTAAATTGGCCTGTCGCCAGAATAACCAACGCGCATTTGTGCCATGCTCGACAAATCATACTGACCCGTAAAGCGCACGGTATATTGACGGCGTCCGACATTAGCAAGGCCTCCTGAGGTATCGCGTGAACTAGCTAATACGTTACTGATTTGGTCAAGGCTTACGCCAAGGGCTGCGGCTTTGTGAGGATCAAAGGTGATGCGCAACTCTTTTGGTCGTTCACTGGCTAAATCAACGCGGGCAACACCGGGAATACGGGCTAAACGTGGCTCAACAAATTCGTCGATTTGTTTTTGAAACTGTGCCATATCAAGATCTAAGCTATCGGCGTTGTAGTGCGTGGGAGTCACTAACAAAGTGGCAGCGGCTTCGCCATTATTGCCGCCTGCAAATACCACAGGGTCGAATGCATCTAAGGGGAGTGGCGGTGCTTGGTTTAGACTTGTGAGTACATCGAGCATGGCTTGCTGCATATTTTGCCCGACTGCAAAAGTAAGGGTGATCGAGCCATTACCTCGGTTGATATTGGTATTTACCTCCAAAGCGCCAGGTGTGTTTTTTACTGCGTTTTCGAGCGGCTCAATAATCACGGATTCTATTTCTTCTGGTGCGGCTTGGCGCCAACCTGAAAAAATAGTGATTTGCGGTTGTTCAATATCGGGTGTAAGTTGAATTGGCAGCTTGAAAATACTCAACATGCCAAACAACATAATCAGTACTAAGATGACAATAACACTCGCTGGGTTCTTCAGTGAACTGCGCGTCAAATTCATTGTGTGTGTTCCAAAATCAATTTGTGTGCATTGTAATGCGACGTAAAAAAAGTGCCAGTAAGTTTAATGGAATGTATGTCAAAGTAGACGCTGGGTTGCTGTAAATACGCGATAAAGTGTGTTTTTGAAATAAGATGTAACAATTTAATAAAGTTGATGAAAATTAACAGGTATAAAAAAGCGCTATTCCTCATTAAGGAAAGCGCTTTTTAGTCATAACAGACTGTGTAAAATCACTGATTACTCATCAATCGAGCGAAGCAGTGCATTAATGCCTACTTTTTCGCGCGTTTGTTGATCTACTTTTTTTACGATGATGGCAGCGTATAGGCTGTGCGAACCATCTTTAGAAGGCAGTGAACCCGGTACAACAACAGCACCCGCTGGTACACGGCCGTAGTGAACCTCGCCGGTTTCACGGTCATAAATGCGCGTACTTTGGCTGATGTATACACCCATTGAAATAACGGCGCCTTCTTCAACAACAACGCCTTCAACAATTTCAGAGCGTGCGCCAATAAAGCAGTTGTCTTCGATAATGGTTGGGTTTGCTTGAAGTGGCTCAAGTACACCACCAATGCCTACGCCTCCTGATAAATGAACGTTTTTACCAATTTGTGCGCACGAGCCAACGGTTGCCCAAGTATCGACCATGGTGCCCTCGTCAACGTAAGCACCAATGTTGACGTAAGAAGGCATAAGCACCACGTTTTTACCAACAAAGCTGCCTTTGCGCGCCACAGCGTTAGGGACTACGCGCATGCCGCCTTGTTGGAATTGCTCTGGCGTATAGTCGCTAAATTTTAGTGGTACTTTATCGTAGAATTGATTAACACCATCGTTCATTGGTTGGTTATCACGAATACGGAATGACAGCAGTACTGCTTTTTTCAACCACTGATGAACAACCCACTCACCACTGATTTTTTCAGCAACACGAGCCGCGCCGCTATCAAGCAGTTCAAGCGCATCAATAATGGCCTGTTTTACTTCGCTTGATACTGTGCTTGGGCTGATACTATCGCGGTTTTCCCAGGCGTTTTCGATCATGGTTTTTAAATCTGACATAAGATCCTCTTATTCGGTTTCTGCGTTGAGTTTTTTACGCAATGCTTGATGAATTTTTGCTTGTTCTTCGTCTGTTAATGCTTGGTATTCATTATTCGATACCACGAAGAAATCTTCTGCGCGTTCGCCCACTGTGGTGATACGTGCAGCATGAATATGCAGTAAATGTGCTTGGAATACTTCGGCTATTTTGGTGAGTAAGCCCGGAATATCCACTGCTTGAATTTCAATTAGACTGCGGTCTTTTCGTGCATGCGGTCTAAGCACAATTTTTGGTTTAATATTAAAGTCTTTAAAGCGCTGCGAACGATTCTTTTTAAAGCGAATTTTCTTTTTAGGATCATTAATCGCGAGATCCAATGCACGCTTAATAGACTGTGCACGACCACTGGCAATAGGGTCGCCATTCACTTCTAAAATAACAAAGCTAAACAGCACATAACCGTCTTTGGTCGTTAACACTTGCGCATGTTGGATCTGTGCTTTTTTAGAGCCTATAACACTCACAAGGCGTGCAAATAAGCCACCAGAATAGGGGCTGTAAGCAAATACCTGTGTGCCACCATGCATTGCTGTGTCAGACACCATGACACTGGGTTGGCTTAAGTCTGCACTGTTTAACAGGTGCTCTGTGTGCCATGAAATCTGCTGCTCGCTAAAAGCGGTAAAATAATTAGCTTTAAAGCGACTCCAAATTAAATCAATCTGATCCTCGTTACAGCCAAGATTAAGCAAGCGCTGTTTTGCTTGGCGCTTTTTGTCTCGAATTTGATCTCGTTGGTCCATTGGATTTTCAAGTCCCAAGCGCAGTGCGCGCTGGGTGTGTAAATACAGCTCTCGCAGTAGGGTGTTTTTCCAATCATTCCACAAGTTATCATTTGTAGCACGGATATCAGCCAGTGTTAAACAATATAAATAATCGAGCTGGCGTTCATTTTTCACCTTGCTGGCAAAATCTTTAATTACATCAGGGTCGTTAATGTCTTTGCGTTGCGCGGTGACCGACATAAGTAAGTGATTGCCAACCAACCACGCAATAAGTTTACCATCTGATGCAGGAAAACGGTGCAGTTTGGCAAACGCTAAGGCATCGACCGAGCCAAGCTCTGAGTGATCGCCACCACGTCCTTTGGCAATATCGTGAAAAATACCGGCTAAATATAACAGTTCAGGTTTATCCATGCGGGTGACGATTTCACTGCACAGAGGAAACTCACTGACTCGAGACTTATCAAAATATTTGTAAATATTATTAATAAGCTTATGCGTGTGCTCATCCACAGTGTAGGCGTGGAATAAGTCAAATTGCATTTGTCCGAATATATTTCGCCACTGCGGTAAGTAAGCCGCAATAATGCCGTGTTTGTGCATGAGCGTGAATGCTCGGCCCATGCCATTAGGGTGTTTAATTAACCGTAAGAATGCTTCACGACACGCCGCGTAATCTTGTAAATCACCTAATAAACGGCGACGTACTTGGCGCATTGTACGAATCGTGCTTGGGTAAATATGCGTAATTTCGGGGTTGTCGGCAATGTGCTCAAACAACACAAAGAGTTGGTCGCGACGGAAAAATACAGAAGGGTTTTTAACCCGAATCTGATGACCAATACGCTCAAAGTTCCGGTCAAGCTCTACAACGGGTAACTCGCCTGCACCTGGCAAAATGCTTTGCTCAAAGTAAGACAGCAACATTTGGTTAAGCTCTCGTACACGGCTCATAATGCGAAATAAACGTTTCATCATGCGCTCGACCGACGCTTTACCGTCGCTACCAAAACCTAAAATTTCGGCAGCATGAGGCTGGTGATCAAACAATAAACGGTTTTCAGAACGTCCCGCAGCGATGTGCAAGGCAAAGCGGATATTCCACAGGTTTTCTAAACACTCTGAGAGTTCTTGGTATTCTTCATGAGTGAGGTAACCATGATTAATGAGTTCTTGTAATGTTTCAGCCCTAAAGTGCTTTTTTGCGACCCAAATAATGGTTTGTAAATCGCGCAAGCCACCTGGGTTTTCTTTAATGTTAGGCTCAAGATTATAGGCTGTTCCATGGCATTTTTTATGGCGTAATTGTTGTTCTTGTACTTTTGCCAAAAAGAATTCATCAGAGCGCCAAATTGGCGTGTCGATTAAGTGCATTTTGAGTTTTTCAAACTCAATGTGATTGCCAAATATTAAACGGCTTTCGAGTAAGCTGGTGGCAAAAGTAACGTCTTCGCGTTTTTGCTCCAGTGCTTGTTCAATAGTGCGAACACTGTGACCAATTTCGAGATTGAGGTCCCATAGCATCGTCACGAACTGGCCAATTTTTTCGCATACAGCGTCACTTGGTTGTTCACTAACCAGCAGCATAAAGTCAATATCGGAGTAGGGGTGTAGCTCGCCACGCCCATAACCACCGACAGCAATAAGTGCTAAATCACTTTCGTGGGCAAGGTCAAAGTCGTGAAACAGTTTAATCAATAAGCGGTCAATAAACTCAGCGCGGGCATTGATTAAGTTGCTGACGGGTTGTTTAGAAAATTCGTTCTGTAGCCACTTATAAAAATAACCAGAACAGTCGCGATAATCGCTAAGTTGCTCAGCTTGGCTGAGCAACTTTTTTACTTTGTTGGGTAATGCCACAGGGGCTGGCTCCTAGTGTTCGATGATCCTGTCGATAGTATCATCTGATCGGAGCGTTAAAATTTCAACACCATTTTCAGTCACTAACAGTGTGTGTTCCCACTGAGCAGACAATGAACGGTCTTTTGTAACGACAGTCCAGTTATCTTTTAATAACTTACATTGGCGTTTTCCTGCGTTCACCATTGGCTCAATTGTTAAACACATTCCTGCTTTTAACACCTCGCCTGTACCTGGTTTGCCGTAGTGCATTACTTGAGGTTCTTCGTGGAACTCAGCGCCGATACCATGACCACAATATTCACGTACAATCGAATAATTAAAGCTTTCTGCGTACTTTTGAATCGCGGCACCAATGTCACCTAAGCGAACACCTGGTTTTACCATTTTTATGGCAAGGTAAAGGCTTTCTTGGGTTATATCAGCAAGGCGTTTGCCTTGAATATTGGGTGTGCCTACATGGAACATCTTTGAGGTATCACCATGAAAGCCATCTTTAATTACGGTTACATCGATATTAACGCTGTCACCTTCTTTGAGAGGTTTGTCGTTAGGAATACCGTGACAAATAACATGATTCACTGAGGTGCAGATTGATTTAGGGAAACCGTGATAGTTTAGCGGCGCTGGAATCGCGTCTTGCACATTAACGATGTAATCGTGGCAAATTGTATTCAATTCATCTGTGGTTACACCAGGCACCACATGCGGTTCTATCATTTCGAGTACCTCAGCGGCTAAGCGCCCGGCAACACGCATTTTTTCGATTTCTTCAGGGGTCTTGATCACAGCACTCATTGAGGCTCCAAAGTTGTTTTTCAGGTCATTTTTCAGTGCACAATTTTTGCACTGAATGTTGAGTTTTCAATTTTAATATGGTATAAAGCGCGCCGTCTTTTTACAAATAAATTCTTTACTGATTTTTTGTATTTAAGACAAACACAATTTTATTTTAACACACACACGTATCGTCACATACACTTGGGTGCACATAAGTTACAAATTAACTTAGGTGTTGGTGCTATGGGATATGTGGAGGCCTAACCCTAAACTATTAGAGGAATTTACAAATGGCAAACGTTTCAATGCGCGATATGCTTCAAGCTGGTGTTCACTTTGGTCACCAAGCACGTTACTGGAATCCTAAGATGAAGCCTTTCATCTTCGGCGCTCGTAACCGTGTACATATCATCAACCTAGAGCAAACTGTACCAATGTTCAACGAAGCACTTAAGTTCTTATCGAACGCAGCTTCTAACAAAGGTAAAGTACTTTTCGTTGGTACTAAGCGCGCAGCAAGCGAAGCAGTTAAAGAAGCAGCTCTTCAAAGCGATCAGTTCTACGTAAACCACCGTTGGTTAGGTGGTATGTTGACTAACTGGAAAACAGTTCGCCAATCAATCAAGCGTCTTAAAGACCTTGAAGCACAAAGCCAAGACGGTACTTTCGAGAAATTAACTAAGAAAGAAGCGTTAATGCTTACTCGTGAAATGGAAAAGCTTGAAAAGAGCCTTGGTGGTATCAAAGATATGGGCGGTCTTCCTGACGCACTTTTCGTTATCGATGCAGACCACGAGCACATCGCTATCCGTGAAGCTAACAACCTAGGTATTCCAGTTGTTGCTATCGTTGATACTAACTCTAACCCAGACGGTGTTGATTACATCGTACCTGGTAACGACGATGCGATCCGTGCTATCAACCTTTACACAAGTGCTGTTGCAGCTGCGATCACTGAAGGTCGTGAGAACAACATCGTTGCTCAAGCTGAGAAAGACGACTTCGTAGAAGCTGAATAATTAGCTGTCATCAAGTCTTCATCTTACTTAAGGTGAAGACTTGTTATTCTTGTAAAGCGGCCTATACCGCTTCCCTAATAACAGAATTCAATTGAGGATATTCTAATGGCTGTAACTGCTGCCCTAGTTAAAGAATTACGCGAGCGTACTGGCGCTGGCATGATGGATTGTAAAAAAGCGTTAACTGAAACTAACGGTGACATTGAGTTAGCGATCGAAAACATGCGTAAGAGCGGTGCTGCAAAGGCTGCTAAAAAAGCGGGTAACATCGCTGCTGAAGGTACAATCCTTATCAAAGAAGGCAACGGTTTCGCTGCACTTCTTGAAGTTAACTGTCAAACTGACTTCGTTGCTAAAGACTCAAACTTCCTTGGTTTTGCTAACGAAGTTTTAGATGCTGCTGTTGAATCAAAAGCAGACATCGATGCACTTAAAGCACAGTTCGAAGAAACACGTGTTGCACTTGTTGCTAAAATCGGTGAAAACATCAACGTTCGTCGCGTTGAGTACATCGACGGTGAAAAACTATCTGCATACCGCCACGGCGACCGTATCGGTGTTGTTGTAGTAGGTGATGCTGACGAAGAAACACTTAAGCACGTTGCAATGCACGTTGCTGCGTCTAAGCCTGAGTTCGTAAACCCAGAAGACGTTCCAGCTGACGTTGTTGAAAAAGAAAAAGCAGTTCAAATCGACATCGCGATGAACGAAGGCAAGCCTGCTGAAATCGCTGAGAAAATGGTTGTTGGTCGTATGAAGAAATTCACTGGTGAGATCTCTCTTACTGGTCAAGCTTTCATCATGGAACCTAAGAAAACTGTTGGTGAAATTCTTAAAGAGAAAGGCGCAACTGTTACTAACTTCATCCGTTTAGAAGTTGGTGAAGGTATCGAGCGTAAAGAAGAAGATTTCGCTGCTGAAGTTGCTGCACAAATCGCTGCTGCAAAAGGCGAGTAATTTTCAACGTAAGTGACGCAACGATAATTAGATGAAATTAATCTGCTATTAGCTTTTGCGTCACTGACGAAAATTCTTTAAAATAACCGCGTTTTATGTGTAACCATAAGCGCGGTTATTTTTTATCTCATTATTAAGGCTGGCCCAAATACTATGACTATCAATCGTAAACCTATTTTTAGACGTGTTCTTCTTAAACTTAGCGGTGAAGCATTAATGGGAGACGAAGGCTTCGGCATCGACCCGAAAGTACTTGACCGTATGGCGCAAGAAATTAAAGAACTTGTAGAGCTCGACGTAGAAGTAGGTTTAGTTATCGGTGGCGGTAACTTCTTGCGTGGTGGTTCATTAGCCGAAGCGGGTATGAACCGCGTTGTAGGTGACCACATGGGTATGTTAGCGACTGTAATGAATGGTTTAGCGATGCGTGATGCGCTTCACCGTGCATTTGTTAATTGTCGTCTAATGTCTGCTATTCCACTTAATGGTGTGTGTGATGCATACAACTGGGCTGAAGCGATTAGCTTATTAAAATCTGGCCGTGTTGTTATTTTTGCTGCGGGCACAGGTAATCCATTCTTTACAACAGATTCTGCTGCGTGTTTACGTGGTATTGAAATTGAAGCTGACACCGTGATCAAAGCAACGAAAGTAGATGGTGTTTATTCTGATGACCCAGTTAAAAACCCAGAAGCTACACTATATCGCCACTTAAGCTACAATGAGATCATCGAAAAAGAGTTAAAGGTGATGGATTTGGCGGCATTCACACTTGCACGTGACCACAAAATGCCTTTAAGCGTTTTTAATATGAATAAATCAGGCGCGCTTAAGCGTGTTATTATGGGCGAAGATGAAGGAACGCTTATCTCTTCACAAGCCTCAGATGAAATTGTTAAATAGATTAGGATTGAACCGTGATTAACGATATCAAAAAAGATGCGTCAGAGCGCATGCAAAAAAGTGTTGCGGCACTAGGCAGTCAATTATCTAAAATTCGTACAGGTCGTGCTCACCCAGCATTACTAGACGGCATTCAAGTGTCTTACTACGGTGCAGACACGCCATTAAACCAAGTTGCAAATGTGACGATTGAAGATTCTCGTACTCTTGCAATTAGTGTGTTTGATAAGTCGCTTGCACAAGCGGTAGAAAAAGCAATTATGGCATCTGACCTAGGTTTAAACCCTATGTCAGCAGGTACTGTAATCCGTGTACCACTTCCTCCACTCACAGAAGAGCGTCGTAAAGACCTTATCAAAATTGTGCGTGGTGAAGTTGAAGGTGGCCGTGTTGCCATTCGTAATATTCGTCGTGATGCTAATGGCGATATTAAGAGCTTATTGAAAGATAAAGATATTTCTGAAGATGAAGCGCGCCAAGCTGAAGATGAAATTCAAAAGCTAACGGACAAATTCATCAAAGAGATGGATACACAGCTGGCTGCGAAAGAAGCAGAGTTGATGGAAATCTAAGCAACTAAATTTATTAGTTTTGAAACGCCGTCTGGGGTATACTAGACGGCGTTTTTTTATGGAATACTCGATATTTATGGTTCTTAACGCTGATAAAATTTCCCAGCAAAGTTTGCCTAAGCATGTCGCTATAATCATGGATGGCAACGGTCGTTGGGCGCAAGCGAAAAATCGCCCACGTGTATATGGGCATAAAAAGGGCGTTGATGCGGTTCGTCAATCAGTGCAATTTTGTACTCGCTTAGGTATACAGTCGTTAACACTATTCGCATTTAGTAGTGAAAATTGGCGACGTCCAGAAGACGAAGTAAATACACTCATGGAACTGTTTTTATTCGTACTGGGCAAAGAAGTTAAAAAACTTCATAAGAATAATGTAAAGCTCACTATTATTGGTGATTTATCGCGCTTTTCAGAAAGTTTGCGAAACAAAGTTGATGCAGCCCATGAATTAACTCGTAATAATACGGGTCTACAATTAAATGTTGCAGCTAACTATGGCGGTCGTTGGGATATAACCAACGCAGCAACCGCACTTGCGAAAAAAGTCGCTGCGGGTGAATTAGCAGCTGAAGAGATTACAGAAGACCTCATGAATGAACACATGAGTATGGCAGGTCAAGGTGAGCTTGATTTAATGATCCGCACAGGTGGTGATTTACGCATTAGTAATTTTCTTTTATGGCAAGCTGCCTATGCTGAGCTTTACTTTACCGATACGCTTTGGCCAGACTTCAATGAAGCTGCTTTTGCTGATGCTGTCGCATGTTACGTTGCCAGAGAGCGACGATTTGGTTGTACCGGCGAACAAATAAAACAATTACTCGCCGAGACCTAATTACTAGTTGAAGGTACACACATTGCTTAAACAACGAATTTTAACCTCGCTGGTGCTGGCACCGCTTGCACTTGTACTGGTTTTTTATACCCCACTAACATTATTTAGTTATATCGCCGCTGGTATTGTTTTACTTGGTGCGTGGGAATGGTCAGCTTTTATGGGCCTGTGCGATAAAATTAAACGTTTTTCATTTGTGGCAGCCACGGCGGTCATTCTTGCTCTTTTCAATTGGCATTGGCCTATTGAAGCGTTGTGGCAAAATGGTCAGCTTGTTGGTGACGCGAACTATTTATTTACCCTTTCATTTGCATGGTGGATTGTTGCGACGTACTTAGTATGGCGCTACCCAGCCATGGCAAAAGCATGGAATGAAGGCATTCTCATGCGCGCGATTGCAGGATTCCTTACTTTAGTACCGTTGTGGCTTGCGCTCAATACCTTAAGAAGTGCAGGGTATACCGAGTCGACGCATTTTGGATCAGTGCTTATTTTAGTCGTGCTAGGTATTGTATGGAGCGCAGACATCGGCGCTTATTTCACCGGAAAAAACCTAGGTAAACGCAAGCTCATGCCGAAAGTCAGCCCAAATAAGACGATTGAAGGTCTATTGGGGGGCATTGTTGCCGCGGTTATTTTTGTTTTGGCGTTTTGTCACTTTACCAATGTAGACATGGCAGTATGGCCAATCTACGCCGTAATGACCGCGTTTATCGCCTTGTTTTCAGCAGTCGGTGATTTATTAGAAAGTATGTTTAAACGTGAAGTCGGCTTAAAAGACAGTGGCTCATGCCTACCCGGTCATGGCGGCATTTTGGACCGTATTGACAGTTTAACAGCTGCAGCGCCTATTTTTGTGCTTTGTTATGCATGGACGTTAAGTTTATGAGCAAAATAGAACAGCTTGTCGTACTTGGCGCAACTGGCTCAATCGGTTTAAGCACCTTAGACGTTGTTTCTAGAAATACAGATCGTTTTGCTGTTTTTGCATTAACCGCGGGGCAAAATGCAGAAAAAATGGCAGAGTTGTGTATTACGCATCAGCCTAAATTTGCAGTGATGGCGGATGAGAACGCTGCAAATAAATTAAAATCGTTGTTAGCTAATACCGCTTGTACAACAGCTGTGCTCGCGGGTGTCACTGCTATGAGTGAGCTGTCGGCGCATGTTGATGTTGATACAGTTATGTCGGCCATTGTCGGCGCGGCAGGTCTATTACCCACGTTAAGTGCGGTTGAAGCAGGTAAAAAAGTACTGCTTGCCAATAAAGAATCGTTAGTTATGTCGGGTCAGTTGTTTATTGATAAAGTAAAACAACACGGTGCAACCTTGTTGCCGATTGACAGCGAACATAATGCTATTTTTCAATGTATGCCAGCAAAACTGCAAGCCTCAGTGGGGTTACTGTCGGACAACGGCGTGAGTAAAATATTACTGACAGGTTCTGGTGGGCCATTTTTGACACGTGACTTAAAGAGTTTGTCATCGGTCACTGTGGCAGAAGCTGTTGCGCACCCAAATTGGTCTATGGGACAAAAAATCTCAGTCGACTCAGCAACCATGATGAATAAAGGGCTTGAGTTTATCGAGGCTAAATGGCTGTTTAATTGCCATGCCAGCGATATTGAAGTGGTGATCCACCCACAAAGTATCATTCATTCTATGGTGCAATATCAAGATGGTTCGGTGCTTGCGCAAATGGGAAATCCTGATATGCGTACACCGATAGCGCATGCACTGGCGTTTCCTGAACGTGTTGATGCAGGGGTTAAGCCGCTTGATTTTTCTCAGATTGCTGATTTTACATTTACCAAACCTGATTATGCTCGTTACCCTAACCTTAAACTGGCGATTGATGCGTGTGAAATGGGACAGGGTGCAACAACAACAGTCAATGCTGCGAATGAGATTGCCGTTGCTGCATTTTTAAATGGGCAAATCGGTTTCACTGATATTTACCGTATAAACTCACAGACACTCAACGCGACTGAAGATGTGAACGTACACACGCTGGAAGAGATTTTAGCGTGTGATGAAGCTGCACGTATCAAAGCGAGTGAGTTTATAAAAAGGGGTCTGAACTAACATGTTTGATTTTTTCTGGAACCTTGGTTCGTTTATCTTGGCACTGGGTATTTTAGTGACTGTCCATGAGTATGGGCATTTTTGGGTAGCCCGTAAAGCGGGTGTAAAAGTGCTACGTTTCTCAATAGGTTTCGGTAAACCACTGATTAAGTGGTACGACAAACACAAAACAGAATATGTTATTGCTGCTATTCCCCTTGGTGGCTACGTTAAAATGCTGGATGAGCGTGTCGATGAAGTACCTGCTGAAGAGCGTCATTTATCATTTAATGCTAAGTCAGTGAAAGCGCGAATTGCGATTGTAGCAGCAGGTCCTATGGCCAATTTTTTGTTCGCTATTTTTGCACTTGCTGTAATGTACATGGTCGGTGTGCAATCATTAAAGCCTGTGGTGGGGTCTGTAACCGAGGGCAGTCGTGCTGCAGCGGCTAAGATCGAACCTAATCAGCAAATTATCAAAATTGGTGAAGATGATATCAGCACTTGGCAAGATGCCACATTCTCATTAATGAGCCGTTTAGGTGAGCAAAGTGTGGTCGTCACATTACGTGATCAGAATTACCAAAAACATGTCCGCACTTTAAATCTAGATGGTTGGAAACTTGATCAGCAAGATGTCCCACCATTGACCTCAATCGGTATTGTGCCCTTTAGACCTGAAGCAACATTAACCGTTGCGCAAATCACTAAAGACTCAGCCGCTGAGCTGGCTGGTTTACAGGTTAATGACACAATTGTGGCTGTGAATGGCGAAAATATCAGCAGTTGGACCCAGTTAGTTTCAGTTATTCAGCAATCACCTAACAAATCCTTACAATTTAGTGTACAAAGGCAAGATAGTATAAGAAAGTTGACTGTGACACCTCAGAGCAGAACCAATGCAGATGGTGTAGCGCAGGGCTTTTTGGGTGTGGCTCCTGTAGTTGAAGCATGGCCAGAAAATTATATTGAAACTAGACATTATGGCCCTGTCGATAGTATTGTGCTGGGCATACAAGAAACATGGCGTTTAATCACCCTAAGTTTTGACATGATTGGTAATTTAATTACAGGTCAAGTCTCGGTTAAAAATTTAAGTGGCCCTGTAGGCATTGCAGTTGGAGCGGGAACTAGCGTAAGCTATGGCTTGGTTGCATTTTTAAGCTTTTTAGCTTTGATCAGTGTAAACCTTGGCGTATTTAACTTATTACCGTTGCCAGTGCTTGATGGTGGGCACTTAATGTATTACATAATTGAACTTTTTCGCAAAAAGCCGGTCTCTGAAAAGACGCAAGAATTTGGTTTTAAAGTGGGTGCCTTGCTACTCATATTTTTAACATGTTTCGCTTTGTTCAATGATGTATCGCGTTTATAACAAATAAGTGAAAAATTCCAATTTGAACACGATTGTAAAACACCGCAAAAGTTTAATTTATAAGGTGTTGAGCGGTAATACAGTTGTAAAGGATAAAGATAACAAAATGGCTATAAAAAAACATTTGGCAGTTTCAAGTTTATTAGGTGCAAGCTTTGCAGCCCTAGGCCAAAACTCCTTTATTGTAGAAGATTTAAAAGTTGAAGGTTTACAACGTGTTGCTCTAGGTGCAGCGCTAACCCATATTCCGATCAACGTGGGCGATAATATTGATGAGTACACAATTTCAAGAACCATAAAGGCTCTCTATCGCTCTGGTCACTTTGACAATATTAAAGCGTTACGTGACGGTAATAACGTCATTTTTCGAGTAACTGAGCGCCCTACGATTAGCCTCATTGAGTTTGATGGTAACAAAGACATCAAAGATGAGCAGTTAAACGAGTCGCTAGACCAGCAAGATATTCGTACTGGTGAGCCGCTTGATAAAACGGTACTTGATAACATTGAAAAAGGCTTAGTTGAGTTTTTCCACAGTATTGGTAAATACAATGCAAAAGTGGAAGTTAGCATCACAAAGCTGCCACGTAACCGTGTAAAATTATTATTTAAGTTTGATGAAGGTGACGCCGCGTCAATTCGTCAAATAAACCTCGTGGGTAACGAATTATTCTCTGACGAAGAATTGCTAAAACTTGCTGAGTCACAACAAGACTTGCCGTGGTGGAAGTTTATGTCGAGTGACCGTTATCAAAAGCAAACTATCGAAGGCGATTTAGAGAAAATTCGTAGTTACTACTTAGACCGTGGTTACCTGCGTTTTAATATCGATTCAACACAGGTATCGGTTAGCCCTGAGCGCGATTCTGTTTATGTAACAGCTAATATTAGCGAAGGTGTAAAATACACCGTAAAGGGTTTTGACTTCATCGGTGATTTATTAGGTCGAGAAGAGCTAATTAAGAGTGTTATACCGCTAAAAACTGGTGAGCTTTATAATGGTTCAGTGGTTACGTCATCTGAAGAATTTATCAAAAGCTACTTAGCACGTTTTGGTTATGCGAACGCAGAAGTGCGCACCATTCCTGAGATTGATGATGAAAAGAAAGAAGTGCAACTGACACTGTCTGTTAATCCAGGTAAGCGTGTGTATGTTCGCCGAATCATTGTTGGTGGTAACCAAAATACTGCGGATGAAGTTGTTCGTCGTGAGATGACACAGCTTGAAGGTGCATGGCTTTCAAATCAAAATCTTGAGCGTTCAAAATTACAAATTCAACGTCTTCCATACATGGAAAGTGTTGATTTTAATGTGGTGCCAGTTCCCGGTGTTGACGACCAAGTTGATGTAGACTTTACGGTTAAAGAACAATCTGCTGGTAGCTTTAATGCGGGCCTTGCGTATGGTTCATACTTGGGTCTGCAATTTAATATTGGTGTGAGTGAATCAAACTTCTTAGGCACCGGTAACCAAATTGGCTTTAACATTAATACCTCACGTGGTTCTGAGCGTATCAGCTTGTCGTATACCGACCCTTACTTTACGCCAGATGGTGTATCGCAAGGAAGCAGTATCTTCTATAGCAACTATGATGCGAGCAAATTTAGTCTTATCGACTATAAATCGAAGAGTTATGGTATTGGTACCAATATTGGTTTCCCAATTGATGCGGTGAACCGTATTAACTTTGGTTTCCGTTGGATTCAAGAAGAACTGTCTGATATTGCAGAATATGAGCAAACACGTGTAATGCGTGAAACCTTCTTAGACCCAGAGAATCCAGATGCTGGTTTCGACTTTACCAAGTTTGAGCTGAGTGCAGGGTGGTCGCGTGTTACTGTAAACCGTGGTTTATTCCCAACAGCGGGTTCGCGTCAGTCACTTAACTTAACTGGTACAACGCCGAATTCAGATTTAACCTACTTTAAGTTAAATTATGATTCACGTTTTTACTGGCCAATCAGTAATGACCATCGTTGGGTATTCTCAACGCGTGCAGCCCTTGCTTATGGTAATGGTTATGGCACGACAAATGGCTATGACCAAACGCTGCCTTTCCAAGAGTTCTTCCGTATCACCGAGATGGAACTGCGTGGTTTTGACCGTAATACAATTCTACCGCGCGCGGTGTCTCGTCAGCCACAAAGCATTCCGGGCACACCACTGCCAGATGGCACAACAACAGGCAGTATTGGTGGCGCATCAGAATTTGATGTATTAATACCACAAGGCCGTATTGGTGGTAATGCCAAAGCGGTTGCAGGTATGGAGCTTATTGTTCCTACGCCTTTCTTAGATGAAGAAAACACCAGCTCTGTACGTACAAGCTTCTTCGTGGATGCTGCGAACGTATGGGATACAGAGTTTAACATTGACCGTTATCAAAACTTGTTACCTGATCAACGCGCTAAACTAGAGGATTATTCAGATCCTATGCGCTTTAGGGTGTCAACCGGTCTATCACTACAATGGATCTCTCCAATGGGTCCAATGCTGATCAGTTTTGCGTATCCATTGCAAAAAGAAGAAGATGACGATACGAAGACCATCAGCTTTAATATTAGTAATACATTCTAAAGGAGTTTTTTGTGAAAAAATCATTTAAATCAACAGCGTTTGCACTTCTTGCTACATTGTCTATGGGCCTATCTACTAATGCTTTTGCGCACAAGGTAGGGATTGTAGACATGCAAGAAATCTATAAACAAATCCCTCAAATGGCGAAAGTTGAACAAACACTTGAAGCTGAATTCTCAGAGCGTCGTCAGGAGCTTGAAAAGCTGCAAGGTGATATCCGTTTTGAAGCTGAAAAGTTCAAGCGTGAAGCAACGACAATGAGCGACAAGCAAAAAGAAGAATTACGTACTAAGATTCAAGGTATGCAACAACAACTTGCAGAAAAAGGCCGTCCTTTAGAGCAAGAAATCAAAATGCGTCAAAACCAAGAATTAGCGAAAGTACAAAAGCTAATCTTAGATGCAATTGAAGAAGTTGCTAAAGCTGGCAAGTTTGACGAAGTAAAAGTGAAAGAAACCACAATTTACGTTAACTCTAAAACAGTATCTGATTTATCAGATAAAGTAGTTGAAAAAGTAAGTAAGCAATAGAAACCATATATGCAAAACTACACGCTTTCGCAGATTGCGGATCTTCTGGGCGCCGAACTTCAGGGTGATGGCGCTACAGAGATTAAAAAAATATCAACACTTGCAAATGCCCGTACTGGGCATATTGCATTTTTAGCGAACAAGAAATATCGCTCGCAATTAGATGATACACAAGCCAGTGCGGTGATCTTATCACCTGCCGACGCTGAGTATTTTGCGGGTAACAAGATTATTGTTGCTAACCCGTACGTGTGCTACGCCAAGCTAGCTCAATTAATGGACACGACGCCACGCGCTGCTACGACGGGTGTTCATCCGAGTGCAGTCATTCACGATTCAGCCTCAATTGGTGATAATGTCGCGATTGCTGCTAACGTCGTGATTGAAGCCGGTGCCGTGATTGCAAATGATGTGCAAATTGGCCCAGGTTGTTTCATTGGCGAAAATGCAAAAATAGGTCAAGGCACTAAACTTTGGGCTAATGTCACTATTTACCACGACGTTGAAATTGGCAGTGACTGCTTATTTCAGGCGAATACCGTGGTCGGCAGTGACGGGTTTGGCTATGCAAATGAGCGTGGCGAGTGGGTGAAAATTCCGCAGCTGGGTCGCGTTATTATAGGTGATAAAGTAGAAGTTGGGGCATCGACCACCATTGACCGTGGTGCACTTGACGACACACTCATCCATAGTAATGTAATTATCGATAATCAATGTCAAATAGCGCATAATGTCGAGATCGGTTCAGGTACAGCCGTTGCTGGTTGCACTGTTTTTGCTGGCAGTACCGTGATTGGTAAGAATTGTCAGATTGGTGGCATGGTCGCAATTAATGGTCACATTAGCGTATGCGATGGTGCTATAATCACGGGCATGAGTATGGTGACAAAGGCAATTACTGAACCTGGGATCTACTCATCTGGTTTACCGCATCTAACCAATAAAGAATGGCGACGCAGTATCGCCCATATCCGTAATTTAGGTGATATGAAAGACCGCATTAAAGCACTTGAGTCACTGACAAAGTCACTCAATATTGAAGACAAATAAGGAAGCTATTTTGGCAAATGAATTAAATAGTCTTGATATCCAAGATATCTTGAGTTTACTTCCGCATCGTTATCCGATGTTGCTTGTTGACCGTGTACTAGATTACACGCCAGGCGAGTCGTTACATGCTATTAAAAATGTAACAGTGAATGAACCTATTTTTACGGGACATTTTCCTAATCAACCAATCTTCCCAGGTGTGTTGATTTTAGAAGCAATGGCTCAAGCGACTGGTTTACTTGGTTTTAAAACAGTTGAAAACCGTAGCGAAAATGAACTTTATTTATTTGCTGCGATTGATAATGCGCGATTCAAGCAACCCGTTTTACCTGGCGATACGATGCATTTGCATGTAGAGTTTGTAAAAGAGCGCCGCAATATATGGAAATTTGCAGCAGAAGCAAAAGTTGACGGCAAAGTAGTGTGTACTGCCGAAATCATGTGTGCGAGAAGAGAGTTTTAACAGTGATCCATCCTACGGCGATAATCGAACCAGGTGCGAAGCTTGGAAATAATGTTTCAGTTGGCCCATACAGCTACATTGGTAATGATGTAGAAATTGGTGATAACTGTATCATTGAGTCTCATGTGGTTGTTAAAGGCCCATCGACAATAGGTTCTGGTAACCATATTTTTCAATTTGCATCGGTTGGTGAAGCTTGCCAAGACAAAAAATATGCTAATGAGCCAACTACGTTAATTATCGGTGATAACAACGTAATTCGTGAATGTGCAACAATCCACCGTGGTACTATCCAAGACCAAGGCGTTACTAAAATTGGTAGCAATAACTTGTTTATGGCGTACACCCATGTTGCGCATGATGCCGTTATTGGCGATAACGTTATTTTTGCTAATAATGCATCTGTTGCAGGCCATGTACACATTGGTGATTGGGTTATCCTTGCTGGTAACTCGGGTATTCATCAATTTTGTAAAGTGGGTGCACATGCATTTGTTGGCATGTATTCAGGCGTTAACAAAGATGTTCCTCCGTTTGTTACAACGATTGGTACCCCAGCAGGACCCGTTGCTATCAATACAGAAGGCATGAAACGTCGTGGCTTTGATAGTGATGAAATAATGGCAACACGCCGTGCGTATAAAACACTTTACCGTAAGAGCCTAGGTGTAGAAGAGGCAATCGCTGAACTCAGCGAAGATGCAGCAAAATACCCAGCCGTTCAGCTTATGATCGACTTTGTGAAAAGTTCTGAGCGCGGAATCATTCGCTAATCAATAGCGATAGACGAAAAGCCACCGACAGGTGGCTTTTTTGTATCTGTAGTTCAGGTTTTACTAAGCAAGGATTTGCTAAATTTATTGATTAAAAAGGACAATCAATATGAACAAACTCTTTATTTTAGTGTTAGCGACCTTGCTAATGAGTGGCTGTAGTAGCGCACCTTCCGTACCAAAGGGCGCGATAGAAAAAGGTAAAGCGAGTTATTACGCTGACAAGTACCATGGTCGAACGACAGCAAGCGGGGAGGCTTTTAATCAACAAGCCTTGAGTGCTGCTCATAAAACACTTAGGTTTGGCAAACGGGTCAAAGTGACGAACCTTGCCAACAACAAAAGTGTGATTGTTACCATTAACGACCGCGGCCCATTTATTCGCGGTCGCATTATTGATTTATCTAAGCAGGCGTTTTCAGAAATTGCTTCCTTAAAGCACGGTGTGATTGACGTTACCGTTGAGCAGCTCGATTAAAAGCGCGTGATCAGCTCAACATAATCAGCTTCGTTTGCAAGCAACTCTGCATGAGTGGCCACTGCTCTTATTTTCCCTTGCTCTAACCAAATGACCTTATCAACCCGGCTAAGCATGGCTGGGTCATGGGTAATAGTGAGCATCGTTTTATCTGCCCAAACTGTCTCAAGTGTATTAAGCAAATGGTATTTAGTGTGGTTATCTAAGCTTTCTGTCGGTTCGTCAAGAATGACTAAATTACCGTGCCTTAATATGGCTTGAGCAATTGCAATACGGCGTGATTGACCGTGCGACAGCTTTCTACCTGCTATGCCTAAACGGGTATTGAGCCCAGCCTTTAAATTGTTAAGCCAAGAGCTGAGTTCTGCTTGTTCGCAGGCTTGAATAAGCATTTCATCTGTTGCATCAGGCGCTGCATAGAGTAGGTTTTCACGCAGAGTGCCATCAAAAATATGATGCTGCTGCGCAACAATTGTCAGTTGTTTAAAGCGTGCTGAAGGTGTCATGCTCTCAAGCTCAAAACTGTGCTCGTCTGTGGTCAGCTTTAAAGAGCCTGATTGCAGTGGCCAAAGACCGGTGAGTAAATTAACAAGCGTGGTTTTACCACTGCCACTGGCACCAACCAGCGCAACCTTGCTTGCAGCACAGACAGACACGTTGATGTTATTAAGTGCCTTATGTGTGCTTCCAGCGTATTGATAACTGACATTACTTAACGTAAGACCGAGCGCTGATTGATTGTCTATTTCATTTTGCTGTGTATTGGCTTTGCTGTGATTGTCTTCAAGTACGAACAGGCGCTCTGCGGCGCTTAAGGTCAGAGGTAATTCTATAAACGCTGTAGGCAGGGTGAGTACAGTTTCAAAGCTTGCTAGAACAAATAATGCCAGCATAGCCAGTTCAACGTTTTTCATGGTGCCCAGAGAAACCAATGGAATAATCATAAACACACTTGTCAGCATAGTCAGTTGAATAACTAAGGTGCTTAAACCATTGCTGTTTGCAACCGCTTTATGGCGGCTATAAAGCTGAGCATTGTATTGTTGGCTTAAAGAATCACAATGCGTGAGTTGAGCGTTTTGTGCTTGATATACAGCAAGCTCTCTTGCCCCTTTTAATGTATCGGCAAGTTCAGCTCTTAATTCTGCACTAAGTTGTGTTTCGACATGCGCTTCTTTATGAAGTTTACGGCTTAGTAAAGCCGGGAGTAGCACCCCTATAACCATTAATGAAATAAAGCATAGCAATGCAACGTCGGCGTTATACGCTGCCATAAACGCCAGCACAATTGGGATAGTAAAAAGCGCAACGATGATTGGTAGCAGCACATTTAAGTAAAACTTATCGAGCGCGTCGACATCGTTTTGTAATCGATTGACTAAATCGGCACTGCGGCTCATTGCTAAATCGACATTATTGAGCCGACTCAGTGTTGCGAACATTTTTACGCGAATCTCGCTCAATAATAAAAATGTCGCGTTATGTGTAATCATTCGCTCGCCATAACGCGATGCGGTTCGCACAATCGCTAAAAAGCGGATCACGCCTGCTGGAGTAAAATAGTTCATCTGCACACCGGCAATGCCAGCGGCAGCCATCGCGGCCAAAAACCAGCCTGAAATAGCCAGTAAACCCACATTAGCCAGCACGGTTAAGCTTGCTAAAAAAGCCCCCAGTAACAGCATGCCAGCATGCGGTTTGCATAGTTTAAGTAAGCGTACAAAATTATGCATGGGCTTCACCTCGACTTACCAGTTTTGCAAATAGCCCCGCGTCGTTGACCAGTTGTTTATAACGGCCCGATTCTACAATGCTGCCTTGCTGCATTACGTAAAGGGTATCAGCGTGCTTTACCGTATTAAGTCTGTGAGCAATGACCAAGACTAAATGATTTTTCGCATATTCACAGATTGCTTGGTTGATAAGCTGTTCTGTTTGGCTGTCTAAATGTGCTGTAGGTTCATCGAGTAGTAGAACTGGGGCATCTTTTAAAAATGCACGGGCAAGCGCTATGCGCTGTTTTTGCCCACCGGAGAGGCCTTCACCTTGCTCACCCAGTAAGGTATCAAAGCCATGTGGTAAAGCGTTAATAAATTCAAGTGCGCCCGCTTTACTGGCGGCTTCAATGAGCTCATCTTGGCATGCATCAGGTTTGGCTAGACGCAGGTTGTCGGCAACACTTCGGTAAAATAAAGTGGCGTGTTGAGGGATCCATGCAAGCTGTGCATGCCAATCACTTAAAGCCGTGTCACTTAAGGGTTGTCCGTTGATGTTAATGGCGCGGTTAGCGTGATGATGAAAACCTAACAGGCAGTCAAATAAAGTACTTTTCCCTGAGCCACTTTCGCCAACAAATGCAATTAAACCCGTGTTAGGTAATGTTAAATTGATATCTGTCACCCCTTCGTTTGTTTCGGGGTAGTGATAGCTGAGAGCGGTTAGTTTTATGTCTTCAAGTGGTAATGGGAGAGGGGATGTACCCGTGTGTTCACCTGCTTCACTGTGATTAATAATCTCGACCATATCAGCAGCAGCGCTGATACCTTCAAGCTTTGCATGGTAGTGGGTGCCCATTTGCCTAAGCGGTAAATAAAACTCAGGAGCCAGTAATAACACCACAAAACCGGTGGCAAAGTCGAGCGTGCCAAAAAACAGCCTAAAGCCAATAATAACGGCAACAAGGGCAACACTAATGGTGGCTAAAAACTCAAGGGCGAAAGATGATAAAAAGGCGACTTTTAACACCCCCATGGTCGCACCACGGTAATCATCAGAAATCTGACTTATGCTATTTAGCTCACGCTTGGTTGCATTAAAGAGCTTGAGTTGAGTCAGTCCTTGTAATCTGTCAAAAAAGTAATTTCCTAGTACCGCTAGCTGTTGCCAACGCTCTTGGTTTAACTGTTCAGCCTTATGGCCCACTAAAATCATAAAAAATGGGATAAGCGGGGCTGTTAATAGGAAAATGAGGCCCGCTTTGTAATCGGTTGGAAAAATCACCACTAATATCGCAAATGGAATAAGTGCACTGTAAGCCACACTTGGAATATAGTTGGCGTAATATTGATGCAGTGCTTCAACACCATTGTGTAAAGTATTAAGTGTAGCGCCGTGACCTTTTTGTTCACTGTAGGCTGGCCCAAGTTTGCTGAGCTTTTCTAGCAATGTATTTCGCATCACGTTTTTTATTTTTAACGCGGCAAGGTTACTCACGCGTTCACTTAGCGCAACCAACAAAGCACGAACTAAAATTAGCCCAGCAAGAGGCCATAATAAAGGGCTTACAGCTTGCAAGTTTGCTTGTTCAAACATGACTTGATGAACCGCGTTTGCAAGAAGGTAACAAGAGGCAATCATTAACAGGGCATTGAAAGTGCCCAGACTAATGCTTAATTTAAGCAGCCCAGAAGCGGACTGACTATACTGCTTTAAAAAAGCGCGCAGCGTTTGCTGCTGCGCGCGATTTGGTCGGGGTTTAGTTGTCATCGTTGTTTTTGAGTCTCGCGTACAGCTCTAGCTCATCATCAGCGATAGAATCTTTATGTTGATGAAATTCGTACCACATCACGTTAATTACCCCAAGTGTACAGGCTAATAGAACACCTAATATCCAGGCAAAATACCACATAATTTAATCTCCTTAATAGCTACCGTGAGTGTTGTTTTCGATTTCAGCGATAGTGACTTTTCGCCACATCTTCACATAACACCAGGTCGTGTAAGTTAAAATTAAAGGAACAAAAATAATGGCAACAACAAACATAACATTGAGGGTCATATGGCTCGAAACCGCATCCCACATAGTAAGACTAATATTAGGGTTGTTGCTTGATGGCATAATAAACGGGAACATTGACATGCCTGCTGTTAAAATAACTCCAGCCAACATGATGCTTGATGAAACAAGTGCTAACGCAGGCTTTTGTAATTTAGATAACACAATAGCCAGTGCCGCCATCACAAATGTTAGCGCTGGGAAAAGCATCGTTAGTGGCATTTTTGTATAGTTATCAAGCCATGCACCTGGTGCCTGCGTTACTTTTTTAGCCAGTGGGTTCGCATAGCCTTGAGTGTCGCCCATGCTGACGATTGTATAACCGTCAATTTGCGATATCCAAACACCTGCTAAGGCAAACAATACAATAAACGCCATAAGTGCATATCGGCCATATTGTGCTGAGCGTTTGGCTACGTCTGCATCGGTACGAAGTTGCAGCCACATACCCGCATGACCAACCAACATAAGCACACTTATTAAGCCAGCAACAATGGCAAATGGATTAAGTAAAGCAAAGAATGAGCCCTGATAGCTTACACGTAATAAATCGTCAATATGATAAGGCACACCTTGTAGCAAGTTACCAAAAGCAACCCCAAATACGAGTGCAGGAATAAAACTGCCTGCAAACAAGCCCCAATCCCAGTTATTTCGCCAACGAGCTGACTCAATTTTTGAGCGATAATCAAACCCAAGTGGTCTGAAAAACAGCGCAAATAAGACCAACATCATTGCAAAATAAAAGCCTGAGAATGCAGCAGCATACACCATAGGCCATGCAGCGAATAATGCACCCCCAGCGGTAATAAACCACACTTGGTTACCATCCCAGTGAGCCCCGATGGTATTTATAACGGTTCGGCGCTCGACATCTGTTTTGCCAACAAGGCGGAGCAAAATAGCTACCCCCATATCCATGCCATCGGTAACAGCAAAGCCAATCAGGAGCACACCGATTAATACCCACCAGATTAATTTTAGTGTTTCGTAATCAAAGATCATGACTGTACTCCTTGGCCTGCTAGCGAGTCTTCTTTAATGAGTTCGTGATGATATTTACCTGTGTGCAAAGAGCTAGGCCCTTGTTTAACAAAGCGCAGCATCAACCAACCTTCAACGGTTGCTAGACCGGTGTAAAATACAATAAAGCCCGTAATGCTGATCAGCAAATCATTTACCGTTAACGAGGAGGTTGCTAAAAATGTGGGTAATATTTCTGAAATAGCCCATGGTTGACGTCCATATTCAGCAACAATCCAACCGAACTCAATAGCAATCCAAGGTAATGGAATACTCCACACGGCGGCCCAGAGTAACCAACGCTTATGCTCTATAACGCGTTTGGCGTTATAGTAAAAGGCCAGTACAAAGACCCCTAACATAATCACACCGCAGCCAACCATTATCCTAAATGACCAAAACATGGGCCCCACTTTCGGAAATGAGTCTTTCACCGCTTTCTGAATTTGCGCTTCTGTGGCATCAACCACATTAGGAGTGTAGCGTTTAAGCAACAGACCATAACCGAGGTCAGCTTTCAGTGTATCGAACTTGGCAATGTTCTCGGCGGAGTCATCACCACCACGCAATTTTTCGAGATACTCGTATGCTTGCATACCGTTACGAATACGTGTTTCGTGTTGTTTTTCTAAATCTTTGATACCCGTGACTTGTTCATCAATCGAACGTGTCGCAATAATGCCCAGCGCATAAGGTATTTTAACCGCAGCATGGGTGACTTGCTGTTCAGAGTCAGGAATACCTACCAGTGTAAATGCTGCGGGCGCTTCTTCTGTGTGCCATTCAGCCTCGATTGTAGCCAGTTTAACTTTTTGCACTTCGCCTACTTCATAACCAGACTCATCTCCTAGTAAAATAACGCATAAAATAGAGGCAAGGCCAAAACCTGATGCAACAGAGAATGAACGTTTCGCAAAGGCCAAATCACGACCTTTGAGTATGTACCAACTACTGATGCCGAGTACGAACATTGAAGCCGCGACATAACCGGCAGACACCGTATGAATAAATTTAACCTGTGCGACGGGGTTGAATACTAGCTCCGCAAAGCTGGTCATTTCCATGCGCATGGTTTGATAGTTAAACTCTGCGCCCACAGGGTTCTGCATCCAACCATTGGCAATCAAAATCCATAATGCCGAAAGGTTGGTGCCTAAAGCCATTAAAAAGGTCGCTGCAAGGTGTTGGCGTTTTGTGAGTCGCTCCCAACCAAGGAAAAACATGCCGACAAAGGTCGATTCTAAAAAGAACGCCATCAACCCTTCAATAGCCAGAGGAGCGCCAAAAATATCACCCACATAGTGAGAGTAATAAGACCAGTTAGTACCAAACTCAAACTCCATAGTGAGACCAGTAGCCACACCAATCGCAAAGTTTATACCAAACAACTTACCCCAAAATTTAGTCATATCACGGTAAATTTCACGACCTGTCATCACATAAACGGATTCCATGATCACCAAAATCCACGTCATACCTATAGTGAGTGGTACAAATAGAAAGTGAAAGAGGGCAGTAATTGCAAATTGCAATCGCGATAGATCCACAAATGTTTCATCTATCATTGTTTAGCTCCTTATTAAAGGGTGCGGTAGACACGACAAAAAAAATAGCTTTCAAAGTTTCAGTAATTACTGAAACTTCGTGAATATTAACCTTGTATCTATTTTAGTCAATAGAAAATAGGAAATTAATATGATAGCGATTGTTCGTTAATTCTACAGATTAGAGATAAAAACTAAATATTTCAAATGATTAATCTATAGTTTAAGAAAGTAATTAATTACTAATTCAACCCCTTTGACTTACTCAAAAGTGAGTAGCCCCCTGTGCTGGCATTGTTTTTATCTATTTTATAAACGGCTTTTAGAGCAACTTTTAATCGCAATTTTAATTTCTAGTATTTATTAACTCTGTGACATTTATCCGATTGCTAAAACACGGTAAACTCATTTTTATTAGTGCAGAAAGTTGCGAATTATCAACGAATGAAAGAACAAACAAAGCCGTTACGTATTGCCTTGGTGGCAGGTGAGTTATCAGGTGATATTTTAGGTGAAGGGCTCATTAAAGCACTTAAAGTACGTTTCCCAGATGCTATTTTTGAAGGAATTGCAGGGCCGCGTATGCAAGCTGCGGGTTGTACAACGTTATTCGATATGGATGAGTTGTCGGTAATGGGGCTGGTTGAAGTGTTGGGGCGCTTACCGCGCTTATTAAAAATTCGCAAACAGCTCGTGCAACATTTTATAGATAATCCGCCTGATGTGTTTATTGGTATCGATGCGCCAGACTTTAATTTACGTGTTGAAAAGCCGCTAAAAGAAGCGGGTATCAAAACAATTCAATATGTGAGCCCCTCTGTTTGGGCGTGGCGTGAAAAGCGTATTCATAAAATCAGCGCAGCAACTAATTTAGTGTTGGCTTTATTACCATTCGAAAAAGCATTTTATGACAAACACAACGTGCCTTGCACATTTGTTGGTCATACGCTGGCTGATGATATTGCGCTGGAGCATGATCAGAGCAAAGCGCGTAATGCACTCGGTTTATCAGATTCAGACAAAGTATTGGCGCTTTTACCGGGCAGCCGAGGCTCAGAAGTGGGTCTTTTGAGTGACACTTACATTCAGACCGCCGCTAAACTACAGGCAGAAAACCCAGCACTGAAAATAGTGGTACCACTCGTTAACGAAAAACGAAAAACTCAGTTTTGTGACATTCTAGAAAAAACAGCCCCTCATTTAAAATTACAGTTACTCGATGGCCAGTCAAATCTTGCTATGCAAGCTGCCGATGCGATTTTACTTGCCTCAGGGACCGCGACATTAGAAGGCATGCTCTATAAAAAGCCAATGGTAGTAGGGTATAAAATAAAGCCAATGAGCTATTGGATATTTAAAACGCTGTTTACCTTTAACATCAAGTACTTTTCGCTACCGAATTTACTGGCCGATGAAGAGCTTGTCCCCGAGTACCTACAAACAGAATGTAATGTTGATAATTTAACAAATGCACTCACACCTATGTTAAATTCAGATAATAGTGAACTAAAAGCACGCTTTTTAGCGATTCATAAAGAAATTAGGTTAAATGCCAACGAACAAGCTGCAACAGCAGTCGCGGAGTTACTAAATGCAGATTGATCGACCACATGTAAATTATATTGCCGGTGTTGATGAAGTAGGACGTGGCCCGCTCGTTGGTGACGTAGTAACCGCCGCGGTGATCCTCGACCCTACAAAACCGATTGTGGGACTAGCCGACTCAAAAAAATTATCGGATAAAAAACGCCAACTTTTAGCTGCAGAAATTAAAGAAAAAGCCCTGTGTTATGCCATTGGTCGTTGTAGCCCAAGCGAGATTGACGAGCTTAATATTTTACATGCCACTATGCTGGCAATGAGCCGTGCGGTTGAAGGACTCAGTGTAAAACCTGAGTTTGTATTTATTGACGGTAATCGCGTTCCTAGCCAATTAACCATACCTGCGCAAGCGGTAGTTAAAGGCGACAGCTTAGTGGAAGAGATTTCGGCTGCATCAATTCTTGCGAAAGTGGCCCGAGACGACGAAATGATTGAACTCGATAAACGCTATCCAGAATACGGCTTCGCAGGACATAAAGGTTACCCTACCAAAGCGCATTTTGCTGCACTAGAACAGTATGGTGCTATTAATGAGCATCGCAAAAGCTTTAAACCTGTGCAGCGCATTTTGGCGTTAAAAGGAGAGCAACGCTAATGCCTGCGCCGCAATTTGTTCATTTACGTGTTCATTCTGATTTTTCAATGGTGGATGGCCTCGCAAAAACAAAACCAATCGTTGCCAAAGCAGAAGAGCTACAAATGCCAGCGCTGGCCATAACAGACCAGATGAACTTATGTGGTTTGGTGCGTTTTTATGGGGCTGCACATGGCGCTGGAATTAAGCCAATTGTGGGAGCTGATTTTTGGTTACGAAGCCCAGAATTCGAAGATGAACCATGCCGAATAACTATTTTAGCCAAAGATAACGAAGGCTATAAAAACCTCACGTTATTAATCTCTAAAGCGTATCAACGCGGGCATGTTTTTCATCGTCCCGTGATTGACCGTGAATGGCTGGTGGGGCTCAAAAATGGCCTCATAATTTTATCAGGCGCAAAAGATGGCGATTTAGGCAAAGCATTACTTAAAGGCAATGCCGGCCTGATTGAGTCGGTGGTGAGTTTCTATAAGCAACACTTTAGTGACCACTATTATATTGAGCTTATTCGGACTGAGCGCCCGTTTGAAGAAGATTACCTTCATTTAGCGGTAGAATTAGCAAGCCAAGAACAACTGCCCGTGGTGGCCACTAACGAGGTGGTGTTTTTAAAACCTGAAAACTTCGAAGCCCACGAAATTCGTGTTGCAATTCATGATGGTTACACCCTTGAAGATAAGCGCCGACCAAAACGTTTTTCTGATCAGCAATACCTAAAAACAGCTGAGCAAATGGCTGAGCTCTTTAGTGATATTCCTGAAGCGCTCGAAAACACCGTTGAAATTGCAAAACGCTGTAACGTAACCGTACAGTTGGGCACCTATTTCTTACCCGATTACCCAACGGGCTCGCTCAAAATCGATGAATTCTTAGTTAAAGTATCGAAAGATGGTCTTGAAGAGCGATTGCAGTTTTTATTCCCCGATGAAGAAGAGCGAAAAGAAAAGCGCGTAGAATACGATGAGCGCTTACAAATCGAGCTCGATGTAATTAACCAAATGGGGTTCCCGGGTTACTTCTTAATCGTAATGGAGTTCATCCAGTGGAGTAAGGATAACAATATTCCAGTGGGACCAGGACGTGGCTCGGGTGCGGGCTCGTTGGTTGCATATGCACTTAAAATTACCGACTTAGATCCGCTTGAATTTGACTTACTATTCGAACGTTTCTTGAACCCTGAACGTGTATCCATGCCCGACTTTGACGTTGACTTCTGTATGGACAGACGTGATGAAGTGATTGATCACGTATCGGCATTGTATGGCCGCGACGCGGTATCGCAAATTATCACCTTTGGGACCATGGCTGCAAAAGCGGTTATTCGTGATGTGGGGCGTGTACTTGGCCACCCTTATGGGTTTGTCGATCGCATATCAAAACTAGTCCCTGGCGACCCCGGTATGACGCTTGCGAAAGCGTTTGATGTAGAGCCGCGTTTACAAGAAGCCTATGACGGTGACGAAGAAGTAAAAGAGCTTATCGACATGTGTCGCATTCTTGAAGGGTGTACACGTAATGCCGGTAAACACGCAGGGGGGGTGGTAATTTCACCCACCACGATCACCGATTTTGCTGCACTTTATTGCGACGATGAAGGCAAGTTCCCGGTAACTCAATTTGACAAGAATGACGTTGAAACCGCAGGCTTGGTTAAGTTCGACTTCTTAGGTTTAAGAACATTAACCATCTTGCAATGGGCGCTCGACATGACCAACGAGCGTTTAGCGCGCGAAGGTAAAGACCCCGTTGATATCAATGCTATCCCGCTTGATGATAAACCCAGCATTGACTTATTGCTCCGCGCTGAGACGACCGCGGTTTTCCAGCTAGAATCGCGCGGCATGAAAGACCTTATTCGTCGTCTAAAACCCGACTGCTTTGAGGATATGATTGCACTCGTGGCATTATTCCGACCGGGTCCACTGCAATCAGGCATGGTAGATAACTTTATCGACCGTAAGCATGGGCGTGAAGAAATATCGTACCCCGATGTACAATGGCAACATGAAAGCTTACAGCCAATATTAGAGCCGACCTACGGCATCATCCTGTATCAAGAGCAGGTAATGCAGATTGCTCAGGTACTGGCAGGGTATACCCTTGGTGGCGCAGACATGCTTCGCCGTGCAATGGGTAAGAAAAAACCTGAAGAAATGGCCAAGCAGCGTTCAACCTTCGAAGAAGGTGCAGAAAAGAACGGTATTGACGGCGAACTAGCGATAAAAATCTTCGACTTGGTCGAAAAGTTCGCAGGTTACGGCTTTAACAAATCTCACTCTGCTGCTTATGCATTGGTGTCGTATCAAACTCTGTGGATGAAAACGCATTATCCGGCCGAGTTTATGGCGGCCGTAATGTCGGCTGATATGGATAACACCGATAAAATTGTTACCTTGGTCGACGAATGTGAAAACATGAAGTTAACCTTGCTGCCGCCTGATGTAAATGCGGGTGAGTACAAGTTTACGGTTAACTTAAAAGGCCAAATCGTTTACGGTATTGGTGCGATTAAAGGGGTGGGTGAAGCCCCAGTAGAAGCCATTTTAGAAGCGCGTAAAGAAGGCGGCCCGTTTAAAGACTTATTTGATTTTTGTGCTCGCGTTGATTTAAAACGTTTAAATAAACGCGTAGTAGAAAAACTTATTTATGCGGGGGCGCTGGATCAGTTAGGCCCTGATAAAACCCAGCCTGGTCGTGCAACATTGTTAGCTAGTTTAAAAGATGCCATGCGAGCGGCAGACCAGCACCATAAAGCGGAGTCGCTTGGTCAGGCTGATTTATTTGGTTTATTAGCCACAGAGCCAGACGAAGTTGAACAAGCCTTTATTAAAGCCCCAGACCTTACGGATAACGAATGGTTAGACGGTGAAAAAGAAACGTTAGGGCTGTATTTAACGGGCCACCCGATTAATCAGTACCGAAAAGAGCTTAAATATTATACTTCGGGGCGTTTGGTTGATTTGCAGCCAACGAATCGCGATGTGCAGTCAACCGCTGCAGGCTTAGTCATTGCGGCGCGTACGCTCATAAATAAAAAGGGAAATCGTTGGGGTCTTGTAACTTTAGATGACAAGAGTGCCCGTATTGATGTACGCTTATTCCCAGAACAGTTTGAAATGTACCAAGATATGCTGCAAGTTAACAATATCTTGGTAATATCTGGACAGGTCAGCTTTGATAACTTCTCCGGTGGCATTACAATGACCGCCAGAGACATATGCACCATTGCTCAAGCGCGAGAAAAGCGTATAAAAGCGATTAAAATGACGCTGAATATGGTGCAGATCGAGGCGAACTTCTTCGATAATTTACAAAAAGTGCTTGAACCTTATAAGTTTGGCACGTGTCCTATTAAAGTATTCTATCAACGTCCTGATGCGTTGGCTGAGATTACGTTAGGAACCGAATGGTGTGTTACGCCTAGTGATGACTTAATTCACAAGTTATCACTGATGGCGGCGCAAGATGTAGAACTAGAATTTAATTAATTAGGTAGTTTAGAGCATGAGCCTCAATTATCTTGATTTTGAGCTTCCAATCGCAGAATTAGAAGCAAAAATTGAAGAGTTACAAAATGTAAGCCGCGCTGGCGAATTAGACCTTGGATTAGAAGAGGAAGTCAGTCGATTAAAAGAAAAAAGCGCTGAAATGAAAGAGAAAATTTTCTCTGAGTTAGGTGCTTGGCAGGTTTCACAGTTAGCCCGTCATCCGTTGCGTCCTTATACTCGTGATTACATCGAGCGCATTTTCACGGAATTTGACGAACTAGCAGGTGACCGTACTTTTGCTAACGATCCCGCTATTTTAGGCGGTGTAGCGCGTTTTGAAGGCCAACCAGTCATGGTTATTGGTCAGCAAAAAGGGCGTGATACAGCTGAAAAAATCAAACGTAACTTTGGTATGCCAAAACCAGAAGGCTACCGTAAAGCATTACGTTTAATGGAAATGGCTGAGCGTTTCAAAATGCCTATCATGACATTTATCGACACGCCGGGAGCATACCCAGGTGTTGGCGCAGAAGAACGTGGTCAATCAGAAGCGATTGCACGTAATCTTAAAGTGATGGCTGCATTAAAAGTACCGACGATCTGTACTGTTATTGGTGAAGGTGGTTCGGGTGGGGCATTGGCAATAGGCGTGGGTGACCGCGTAAACATGTTGCAGTACAGCACTTACTCAGTAATTTCACCAGAGGGTTGTGCATCAATCCTTTGGAAGAGTGCAGATAAAGCGCCTATCGCTGCAGAAGCAATGGGTGTAACAGCTGCACGTGTTAAAGAACTAGATTTAATCAACAACGTGATTGAAGAGCCACTGGGTGGCGCACATCGTAACTACGATGCAATGGCGCGTAACCTTAAAAATCAACTAAAGCGCGATTTAGCTGATTTACAAGGCTTGTCACTTGATGAAATGCTTGATCAGCGTTACAAACGTTTAATGTCGTTTGGTTATTGCTAATTAGCATAATGATGAAAAAGCCGCTTTTGCGGCTTTTTTTGTTTTATAATACAACGCAATTTATTTTAAGCGTGCCAGTCGATGTTAACTTTGCCACTTTATACCGATTTTCGTAAAGAACTTGAGCCTTTAATTACAAAGGGGCACAAGGCGTATACTGTTGCCTTGTCTGGTGGTGTCGACTCTGTGGTGCTTTTGCATTTAATGGCTGAATTACACCGTGAAAATACGGCACTGAGTGTAGATGCTGTGTATGTAAATCATGGCTTGAGTGAATATGCAGGGCAGTGGCAATCATTTTGTGAAACGTTAAGCCGCTCTCTTGCAGTGCCATTTAAAGCAATAAAAGTGAACATTGAAACACAAGCACGAACCAGCCTCGAGGCGCAAGCCCGAGACGCACGCTATGATGCGCTCGATACGCATAGTCCAAAAGGCAGCGTGTTGTTACTAGGTCAGCATTTAAATGATCAGCTTGAAACGTTCTTTTTGCGCCTAAAGCGTGGTTCAGGCTTGCAAGGGTTAAGTGCAATGCAACAACAAAGAGTGTTGTCATCTGGGCGTGTTTGCTTTAGACCCTTGCTTAATGTGACTCGCCAGCAAATAGAGCTATTTGCTGAACAGCTTGGAATTCAACATATTACAGATGACTCAAACAGCGACGAGCGCTTTGACCGTAATTTTTTACGTCATCAGGTGATCCCCGTTTTAAACGACCGCTTTCAGGGCTTTGAGAAAAGTGCTGCGCGCAGTATTCGCTTATTACAGCAGCAACAATCACTGTTAGATGAATACACAGAAACAGACCTTGCACACTGTCAAAATAAACACGGCGGTTTAAGCTGTTGTGCGATTAAAGATTTTTCTGATACGCGTAAAGCAAACCTTGTGCGCGCGTGGCTCAAGCAATTTACACATCAAATGCCCTCTGAAAATCAGCTTAAGCAAATTATTGAACAGGGCTTAAACGCACAGGCCGATGCCCAATTAAAAATCTGTTTAGCGAGCGGACAAGTTCGTCGCCATCAACATTACTGGTATTTCGTTACAGAACAGCCAATACCCAAATCATGCGACATAAATCTTGAAACCGTAACCTTATCGGATGGCCGAACTTTAAGACTTAAAACAGGTAAAGGAATTCGATTGCCAACGGCTGATGAGCAGGTGAAAGTGGTGTTTAATTGCCCGCAAGCGCGCATAAAGCCACTTAAAAAGCCGGGGTCAAATACGCTCAAACATTGGTTTAAAGATGCGAAGGTCGCTCCTTGGGTTCGTGCACAAGTGCCGCTTATTTTTTATAATGATCAGCTTGTTCAAGTGGTTGGCTATTTTATCAGTGCTACGCACAGTTCAGATGAAGGCATTTTTTGGGAGAGTGAAAATGAGTGAACAGGCTCATGTTGGTTTATCGCTAGTCAATAAAGCACCGCTGGGTTTTATTGTGTCGATTATAGTTGCGGTTATTGCCGGTTTCTCGTTTGCTGAGCTTGAAATGAGTACCTTGTTTTATGCGCTAGCGGGGGGCGTTGCGTGCTCGTTATTGCTGTTGGGGTATTGGTCAGGCAAAGGCGGCGTGTTTTTTATTTTAGGGGTGTTAACACCCCTCGCTCTCGTTGTTGTGTCGCCACTAACGACCATGGCAGCTTTACTTTATTTACTGAGCGGTTTTTTTGCAGGTTTTTGGTTGGTATTACTCGGTTATAAATTGGCTACAAAAAAGCCTAGCGGGGGAAGCTAGGCTTTTCGTAACGATATTTGCGAATTGTTTTGCGCTTTAAAAATGTGACTTTTAGTACGCTTTTGCGCAGTTTCTACCCGCGGCTTTAGCACGGTATAGGCCTTTATCTGCACGGGCAAACACTTCATTTTCGCAGTCTTGGTTATTCGCAAGCGTAAACCCTATGCTCGATGTTACAGCGTATTGGGACATTAAGCTTGATTGCGAGACTAAACGCATAACGCGATCTGCGATGACTTTGTTAGTGGTAAATTCAGGGTCGTCAATTAACAGCGCAAATTCATCGCCACCAAAGCGAAAAATTGAATCTGTGCCTCGTACACAGTTACGTAAAACGTTAGCAAATTCTTGTAGTACGTCGTCGCCAATTTTATGACCGAAATTGTCGTTCACTTGTTTAAAGTTGTCTAAATCGAGCAACATTAAGCTAAATGGACGATGCTGACGGCGACAACGCTCTAGTCTTTGTGCCAAGCTGTCATTAAATTGACTACGGTTATTTAACCCCGTTAGTGCATCTTTTGTTGCCAAGCGTAATACACGTGTGTACATAATTGCATTACGAAGCGGGTAAACAAGCGCAGCATGTAATTGCTGTAGTTTGGTTTCGATAGCTTGCCCCATAGGAAATTGGCTAAAATAAATTAGCTGACCTAAACGCTCACTTTCTAAATCTAAATCAAACGAGTAGGGAGTGTGCGTGGTATCGCTGTCGACACTTTCAGACACACCCAAAGCCGATTGAAACTGCAACCCAGACAAATTGATGAGCTGTTTTGCATGCTCGGCAAAAATAGTCAAAATCCCCTCAATCGACAGGGTCGTTTGTAATTTTGCCACTAAGTCATGTGTATTGTGCTGTTCACTTATTCGGTAACGTTCTGCCGAAAACGGCATAAAGTCGCCTCTTGCAGACACTCGCTGCGTCAAAATATGGACATTTTCCATGATTGTTCTCCCCCCGGAGTGTTAGATACTCCTTAATAAAGCGAAATTTGTGCCACTTTTTTAAACTGGCTGAAAAACATATGGTTGCTATATTTAAACGAGGGTTCGGCTTTATCATTAAGTAGAAGGAGGTAATTGCTTGCAAAATGTGCTGATTCAAGCCTTTGGGTTACTCGTAGCTGCGGTCATTTTTGTTTGGTTTTTCAAGCGAATTGGCTTACCTCCTATTCTGGCGTACCTCGCAACGGGTTTATTAGCGGGGAGTCATGGTATTGGCTGGATGGCACAAAGCCACGAAATGCACTTTGTAGCTGAGCTAGGCATTGTTTTTTTACTGTTTAGTTTAGGGCTTGAGTTTTCAGTGCCGCGCTTAATGGCAATGCGCAATATTGTATTTGGCTTAGGGTCACTGCAAGTGGTGATCACAAGCCTAGTGTTCATGTTGATTTTACTGTTACTTGAGTACAGCTTACTTAATAGCTTTACGATTGCGAGCTTAATGGCTTTATCATCAACGGCAGTGGTCGTGAAGTTACTCAAAGAATCAGGTGAGTTAAATCAGCGGCGTGGTCAGTTAGCAATTGGCGTGTTGTTGTTTCAAGATATTGCTGTCGTGCCCTTACTTATTATTTACCCCTTACTTGCTCAAAGTGGCTCTGATGAAATTGTTGGCGCACTTGCCTTTGCATTAACCAAAGGTGCTTTTGTGTGTATTTTGTTATGGGCAATAGGCAAGTGGGTACTGCCTAAAGTCTTTAGAGAAATAGCGCTTGTTAGAACCGACGAACTCTTTGTGCTCACCACATTGTTAGTGGCATTGTTTGCAGCCGGTTTAACGTATTTGTTTGGTCTTTCTATGGCGCTGGGAGCGTTTTTGGCCGGTATGATGCTCGGTGAAAGCCAGTACCGTCACCAATTAGAAGCCGATATTAGACCGTTTCGCGATATTTTAATGGGGCTGTTTTTTGTTACCGTAGGAATGCAATTAGATATTTTGTATGTGCTGCAAAGTTGGTATTGGATCATTGCGGTATTAGTCGGTTTATTATTTTTTAAAATTGCGGTTCTGGCTATTTCTGCACAGCTTATAGGCGAGCGAAAGCAAGATGCCGTTGCAGCAGGTATTATGCTGTGGCAAATGGGCGAATTTGGCTTTGTGTTGATTGCACTCGCTTCACAGCATTTATTGATAAGCTCAGAGCAAGCCTCATTTTTAATTGCGGTAGGCGTGTTGTCTATGGCACTGACCCCTTACCTTATTGAAAAAACACCTGTTTTACTAAAGCGTTTGGGTTTGCTTTCTCAGCCAGGGCAGTATTGGCAACAGCCTGCTAATAGCAGCCCCTTGTATCATAACCATGTTGTTATATGTGGGTTTTCACGGGTAGGGCAAACAATCGCTCGCTTTTTAAAGCCCGAAGCCATTGATTACGTTGCAATAGAAAGCAATCCCATTTTATTGCAAGAAGCAAAAGCCGCAGGTGAGCCAATTATATTTGGTCATGTAAAACAAAAAGATATTTTAAAATCTGCAGGGGTTGAACGCGCTCGTTTAGTGATCATAACGTTTACAGACTTTGAGCAGACGCAAGTCGTGGTAGATGCGATAAAGCAAATTGCACCCACCGTTAAGATACTCGTACGTATGCGTGACGACTCTCAGCTCGAAACCCTAAAAGAGTTAGGTGTCACAGAAGTAGTACCAGAAACCCTTGAAGCAAGTTTAATGCTAGTATCACACGTACTGTATATGTCGGGTGTACCAATGACCCGTATTATTCGCAGAGTGAGCAAAGAGCGCCGCAATCGTTATCAGTTTTTAAATGGATTTTTTACCGGTGATAAGCTCGACAGCGAAGAAAGCAGCTCAGACCGATTAGAGTACTTACATGTTATCGCTTTACCTGAACACGCATTCGCTGTGAATCACATGATAAGCGAACTTAAGCTTGAGCAGCGCCGAGTATCAGTTCGTGCATTACGTCGTCAAGACCGTGAAATAGAATCGCCCTCTGAGCAAACGGTATTGCTCGCCGGTGATATTTTGGTATTGCAAGGCAAACCACGCAGAGTAGAGCGCGTTGAACGCTTTTTACTTGATGGATTAGAGTAACGGGTCAGTTACTCTAATTCTAAAAATTTCCGTATTTCGGGCAGTTTTTTAAGCCCATCTTGATAACCAATCTCGATCAATTTTTGGGTGTAACGTTTTTCGAATAACAAGTAACTCGTTAAACTTGATTGAGAACGTTTTTTCACCCCGATCATGCGCAGCAACACTTTAATTGCTAATGGCATATCGTCGTAATACTGCGCAGCAATCATATTAAAGTTTTGCGATGGATTGATAATACAGGTTTCAATTTGTTTCAGTTCTTGGTGCTTGTCACGCGCTGGTAATAACCCAAGCGTACGATTAATACGCTGTAAACGTTCTAAATCAGACTGCAATGTGTCGGTAAAAACACTATCTAACAGGTGACCTGCAATATTAGACAGTCCCGGATAGTGGGGTTGATAACCAGGTGGGTGCAACTCTTTGGGTGCATCGACACCAATAATAAATATTTTTTCAGCCCCTAGATGCACAGAAGGACTTAACGGCGACAATTGGTGAATTGAACCATCGCCAAAGTAATGGTTGTACACATTAACACTTGGAAACACCATTGGAATGGCACTGGATGCCATTAAGTGTTCAACATTAATGCGGGTCGCTTGTCCCTCGCGTTTGGCTCGCTGCCAAGGCTGTTGGGTTAACGACTGAAAAAACGCCACAGAGTCACCCGTTGTATAACTAGAGGCTGTGATTGATACCGCATCAAGGTAGTTTTTGTGAAGATTACGCTCAATGCGTGCTAAATCGAGTATCTCGTTAAGCAGCTTTCTTAACGGTTGATTATTTAACAAGCTTGCGGGTGGGTGGTTAATATGTTCAGACTGAAAGCTCGTTAAAATATTGCGAGTGAGGTGTGAAAATACACTTAAAAAATCACTTTTATAAACTTGCGAGGTGGAAAAGTTGCGCCATACCCATTCAAGCTTTTTACTTGCTAAGTGAGCACAAGAAGCATAACAGGCAAGCGCAGCGGAATTAATTGCGCCGGCTGATGTCCCATTAATAATGGTAAAAGGTAAAGGCGCAGTACGAGGCATACTTTGTGTGATGGCTTTAAGCACACCCACTTGATAAGCCGCTCGGGCACCACCACCTGTTAATAATAAAGCGATTTTTGAGTGTTGTGTTTTTTTTAACTTACTGCTCATGGTTGCATTTAAATCGTTGTGCGTCTTTACTTTATTTATCAACTGTAAGTCTTTAAGCTAGAAGAAGCAAAGTTTACCTTACTGGTAATATTAATTTTGTCGTGTTTTTTTGTCTGTTTTTTATATTAAGGGAGTGTGTATGTCAGAGCATTCGTCAGATACCGAATTAGAAAAGCGTCCTGGGAATAACAATCTCATTTTTGCAGTTGTTATTGTTATTATTGTAGCCTGTGTTGCGGCGTTTATTTTTTTACAGCCAGACGACAAACCGACGCAAGTAGTCGAAGACGTTGTTATCGAAGAAACGCCAATGGCTGAATATAACGAGCCAGCGCCGGAACCCGAAGTAACAGAGCCAACCCCAGACCCTGTTGCGGTTGAACGCCCAGAGCAACGAGCTGTTGAACCTGAGCCAGAGGTTAAGCCTCTGCCTACATTAAACGACAGTGATGAGGTCGTTGTGGCTCGTATGGACGAATTATTAACAGATCAAGTCATGAGTTTAATGGTGACCGATGATCTTATTCGCCGTGGTGTGGTTTATGTTGATAACCTAGCCAAAGGCAAAGTTGCATTGAGCCATGCGCCCGTTGAGCGCCCTAAAGAGTCATTCATGGTTATCGAAGGGGATATTTTAACGATTGACCCAAATAGTTATGAGCGTTACACCCCGTATGTAAAATTATTTACCAGCTTAAGTGCTGCACAAGCGATTCGTATTTATGACGAATACAAACCGCTTATTAATGAAGCATACGCAGAAATTGGTTATCAAGGTGATGCCTTTACGCAAACACTTGAAGAAGCGATTGATGTACTACTCGATACCCCAGAACCCAAAGGTGATATGCCGTTAGTGCGTAACTCAGTGACTTATCAATATGCTTATTCAGAATGGGAAAACTTACCCGATGCGCAAAAACAATTATTGCGTATGGGCCCAGAAAATATGAAAAAAGTAAAAGCAGCATTGCGTAACATAAAAGCTGAACTTGAAAAGTAAACATAAAAGCCCCTAAATACAGTGCGATTGTATACCAAGTATGCAATCGCACTTTCTTTTTCGAATACCCCTTGAATAACGAGCCAAAAGTAGAGATAATCCCTCCCGCGCCAAACAAGGCCCTCAATGGTAGTCTTATTGGTCCTCTCGCAACACTAGCAGGTGAACCTGGTCAGGCCCGGAAGGGAGCAGCCACAGCGTGTGACGTGTGTGCCGAGATGTGGCTGGTAAGACTGCCACCCAAATTCTTATTGGGTGTCGTTTGAAGTAAAAAATGACATAAATTGAAAGTATAAAGTGACATGGCTTTGTACCTAACTAAGTAGTACTTAACTAAATAGAACTTAACTAAGTACTAAATAACTCATTCACATGTACAAAAAAAATAAACACCGCCTGTTAAATCCTCCAGTAAGTTATAAACAAAAAATAAATCTAGCTGTTTAGTTGAATCTGCTTTCGATGAGTATAAAAATCCCCTCTAATTCACCTTATGTAGAGCTGTTTATTAACTCTTTGATGCGGCATAAACAAGAAACAAGCTATCTTGGGTGATCAAAACCACTATACCGCTATAATTGAAAACGGCACTTTTGCGAAAGCGTATCATAGAGCTAATGTTGATTAAGTTATCGGCTATGTGCAAAATGAAAAACCTGATCCTACTTAATTAGCACTTCTAGGCTTATGACGAAGAAAGATAGCATTCCGAGCTATGTTACTCACCCAAGATATGGCGATCGCCCAGTTATATCATCAGATGAAGTGCCTGCATGCGCAATTGAAAGTGCACATTGGCGTTACTCAAGCCTTAATTACTTTGCTGAAACAGCGATTTTTGCAGACACTTCTAAGCAGAATTTTGCTATTTACCCCCGCAAGATTTATGTAGACATTGAAGAAATGTGTGACGTATGTTGCAGGCCTTTCATTTTCTTTGCGCAAGAGCAGAAGCACTGGTTTGAAGAGCTGGGATTTTGGATCGACGCCCACTGCACAAGGTGTATTGAATGTAGAAAAAAAGATCAAGGCGTCCGATTTATGCATAAGCGATATCAAAAACTTATTACTTTAAAAGCAAGAACGCCACCCCAGAATAGGGAGCTCAAGCAAATAGCTATTGAGCTTTATAAGCTGGGGTATATACGAGATAAAAACAAGCTGAATATTGATATAGAAAGCTAACAATGTAAATCACTTGCTCCTAATTGCAGCGTCACACAACTCAGTGAGCCGCCGTTGATTACCTGTACTTTATGTATTTACTTATGCATTAATGAAAAGTACAAAACCCTCACAACCAAGCATTTGGAGTACTGTTTCCTGATGTACCAAACCTATTTATCTTGCCCGTTGCAGAAACTACAGCAAGCGAAGTTGAGCGCTACTCACTTTATAAACCTGAAAGCGCCCAAGATGAAGATCCGTTTATAGCGGGTTTACTGACCGAATGCATATTAGTCAGTTTTTGAGGAAGTGAAAATCTACACTGTAGTACTGAACTATATAGCCTATACCATCATTCATTTAGTTTGATTTTACTTTTGGCAATCATGTTGAGAGAATCTACTTTGAGTACTTGTAAATTTTCATTTCGGGGTGAAGCTTTAATATTAATACCAAAGTGCAAGTCTATTTCTTCATGATCATTCTCATTCAAGTGCACTAAGTCTAGAAACTTATCCCCACACTCTTTGATAAAGTTATACTTCTTTTTTACTTTTAAAAATTCATTTTTAAATTTGTCTTCGTTATAAATTGTTTCTAATTTAAACAGTTTAGAATTTTTCTTAATAGACTCATCTCTTATGATCAATTCAACTTCAACATCTTTTAATTCAAGGTTTTTATCATAAAAATTAGGGTTAGCTATATTAAATTTGAAGAAAGGCTTTTGATAATCTATTGATTTTTCATAAGGGTTTGCATAGCCCAAAGTAGATACTGAAGCTTTGTACCTCTCATTACAACGTTCACCAGCTGGAATTAAGTTTGAAAGTGTAGTTGCTAGAAATGGAAACTTTGATTTCGGATAGAAATGATCGAATGCTGGACGGTACCTAGCATCATTCTCAAAAATAGAGGTAATGTCTTCTTGATTACAATATGGACACACCGAAATTTTCAATTCTTTAATCAGTTCGTAACCAAATTTTTGAGCCATAATGTGGTATTTAAATGCTTTTGAAAACTCTATTACCCATTTAGGTATAACTTTTAATCCTTTAGATAAGCTTGTTTTACCATGCTTTAAATTACTTAACTCTACTAATGCATCTCTTTTTTCTGATGCTTTTCTGTTGACTCTACGGTTGATCTTAAGAGATTTCTCTAGGAAGTTGCTTGGATTATTAATGAAAAAGTCACTTAGATCTTTTAATGTCGTTTTAAATAAAACATTAATTTTGGCTGTTTCTTTTGCCTCAGTAAGGTTTAAAGCTTCAATTTCTTGTAAGTTATAATTTAGTTTAAGATTTATCAGAAAGAGTTCAGGGCAGTAATATTCTAAAAGCTCAGGAAATTTTTCATAAATATCAGTGATAACTAAGTGTAAATTTTGGGCTCCCTCAAATGTAATGCTTTCTAGCTTATTTTTTGAGAAATAAGTAATTAGCCTTTTGCGAACTTCTTTATCATGTATTGACTTCGCTAGCTTATCAATATTAGGAACCAAATTTTCTTCGACAACAAACTTTTTGTATTGAGCTGTGAGGTCTGGACATTTTACTGGAGTAATTTTAATCATTTTTTTTCAGGAACATTTCTTGAATGTCTTTATCTGGTATTTGTTTTATTAGGTACCTATCAAGGGAGCTAATTTTTTTATATTTCTTAGCTAAAAATAGTTGCTCGATAGTTTCTCTGGCTAATTCGCCAAATGTAGAATCCAAGTGCATACCATCGAGGTATAAGTCGTTAATTCTGGTGCCGAAACCATTTGATTTTTCCTGTGTTATTTTGCCATCAATCTTAGTAATTGAAACTATATCATCGGGTAGAAAGTCACTTAGTATGATAGGAGAGTGTGTTGTCAAAATTGTATTTATAGTTGCTCGTTTCATTCCATTGTGGTCTTTAAAGTGGTTTATTATATCAATAACCTCACTAACAACTTTTCTTTGCCACTCTGGGTGAAGGTAGGCATCTATTTCATCTACAAGTAACTGAATATTTGAATAGCCTCGTGATATTAGTTGTTGTATGCCAGTGAAAATACGAGATTGTAGCTTTAATCTTGCCTCCTCACCCGAACTCAGACCATACCAACCATATGTAAAGTTATCACCAGTAAAGTAATTTAAATCGTTAAATTTTTCAGAGATTTCAGCTATTAGATGACTGTCATCAATATCGAAATAAATATATTTGGTATCAGATAGTATGCTTATATTTTTATCTAGTAATGATTGAGTCATTTCTTCTAGTTCATTTCTAAAGCTTTCGGACTCATAAACTACATCTTCAACTGCATCATTTTTATCGAGGAGGTTATTTTCATCAATATGATATTTAATAATTTCAGGTACTCTTTCATTTGAATGTGAAGCTAGGAAAATGATATTTATATAAAACCACGCCCTATCATTTGGATCACTTATTTTTAAAGAGGCTTTTTTTAAGAAGTCACTTATCAAAAAGTTGTGTATATACCAAAATACATCATCGCTATGCCTGTCATTTTTTATATTTGATAGTAAGTACTTGGTTAAAGATTTTTTTATTACAGTCCCAGTTATTTGGTGCTCTCTAGAAATATTATTTATCGAGAATGTTATTTCGTTATTTTCTAAGGCTCTTTCTTTATTCTTATCAGCTTCCTCCATTACTAAATGATGAAAATAACGATTTTTCAATAATTTAGAAACATTCTCATTAGTTAGCTTATTTACTGCTTGTTCAAGGTAATTTTTACTTGAGGGGTAAATGTGGAACCTAAATGATAAAGGTGCTCCAATTACACTTTTTTTATAGTTGAAATATTCAGCATACTTTAATTCCCTAGCAACCTCAGCCATAAGAATTTTTTTCTTTGCGACTCTTTTTTCAAGGAATTTATTTGAAGATAACTTTAGTACATTCTTTTTTTCTTTACTGTGTTCATTGAAAGTAAATTTATTTAAGTCAAAAAGGTTGGTTATAAAAAGTAGACTAGACCTGTTGTTTGATTCGTACTCATTAATAGGGTTGTCATTAAGGAATATTTCTGATAAAGAGTTGTTTTTTATATAGTACTTTGAGTCAATGTCATTCCAGAAAACAGCTGTACCAATACCAACGATTTCGTTGAAGGCTCCTTCAATAAACTCTAAAATTGATGTTTTACCTGCCCCATTTTTGCCAATTATTAGTTTTATATTTTGTCCACGATAATATTTTTCTTTAAATTTACAATGCTGTTTTTTTACATGAATATGAGGTTTATCGAAATCACAGATGAATTTTTGATTCAGATTTACGAAGAGATCTTTAATACCTTTATATTCATCAATGTATATACAAACAAGTTCCATATGAGAAAGCTACAATTTTTATGATAGACATAGACTGCTAGATCCTAAGCATTTTTTAAAGAAGAAAAGTGAAAAAGTTAGATTAAAGTATAAATTTAAGTGAAACTAAAATATCCTTAGTACACTTATGGGTTAGATACTAAGAGAATCTTAGCATAATATAATTTATTGCTAAGGTTCTCATGGAAACTCCAACACCTTCACGCCTAAAATCTGCAAGAAAAGCAGCAGGTCTTACTCAGCAACAGCTAGGTATGGCGTTAGGCATGGAGCCAAACACGGCTAGTGCTCGCATGAACCAATACGAAAAGGGCAAACATGCTCCAGATTTTTTAACTATGAAACGCATTGCTAAAGAGCTAGATGTGCCAGTAGCTTATTTTTATTGTGAAGAAGATGTTTTGGCTAAATTGATATGTGAATTTGGGAAGTTAAGTCTAGAAGATCAAAAAAGCATCTTAGGTATAGTTTTATCAAAAAAATAAAATCAAAAGCTTGGTTGCATGCGTTCAATTATGTAATCTTGCAACGCTAACCCTTGAAGTTTTTGTTTACAACCATTCACTCTAACCCAAGTTTTACCTGAAGAATTAAAAAAGAGCTTAGGGTTATTAGATTTTGGAACGTTTACTTCTAATACAAATCCAGATTCAACTCCTAAAACCAAATGAAAAATAATTCTAATCTTAGTGGGATCAATGGATGGTTGAATGACATTGATTTTTGCATTGATTACTTTATTTATTTCATCCTTTTGATGAGTGTTTAATTTAAGGCATTTAACAACACCATCGTCACATATGCCCCAAAATATGCTGCCACCCGAACTATTTAAAAAAGCAATTATATATTCATCTACTTGGTTCTGTATGGAATTTGTAGGGCTTAACCCTTTAACTTCTTTAAACTCATGCGTTAAATCTTCTTCAAGTAGGCACTTTTTTCCTTCAATGAATTGGTAGTTTTCTGATTGTGTTGTTTGCTCAAATTGATCTGGTAGTGACTCAAAAAATTTTCGAAGTTGGTTTATTGATCTAGGACTCATTCTAATGGCTTTGGAAAGCTTGCTTAATGTACCATGCTCTTGAAGCAGTGAGTCTAATTGAGCAATAGCCTGTTCTTTTCCAACAAGCTGCCCCCAGCTTTCAATCTTTCTATTTCTTTGTGGTCCACTCTGGAGTCCTCCTGGATAATAAACAGCATTAATTGCATCAAAAGCATTTTGTAAATTCCAGTTTTTATTAATAATCAAATGACAGCACCGTGTTTAATCGTGTTATGTGGATAAGCATTTTGAAGTATTACTTATCATATATTTTTTCTATCAAAGAAATGTTGATGAGCAGATTCTGAAATATCACATCCGATAGCTTGTCGATTTAAGTTATTGGCTGCAACTAAAGTAGCTCCTGAGCCAAAAAAAGGGTCAGCGACGATTTCATTTTCATTACTGCTTTGAGAGATAAGCGTTTCAATTAACTTAACTGGTTTTTCAGTAGGGTAGCCCCTGTATACTCTTTTACACGTGAGGATATCTGGAACGCTTAGATCATTTAACTTGCGCTTACCTTTCTCGAAAAAAAGAATATATTCGTGTCTAGCTCTGTAATGGTAACCCATTCCAATAGTCACTTTATCCCAAATTATTGGTTTCCAAAACTTGAAACCAACTTTTTCAGCTATGGGCTTAATATAAAACATTGTTTCCTGATCGCAGAATAGATAAAAATGTGAACCTTTTTTTAGTACTCTGTATATTTCAACTAGTAGTTCTTCAAAACGATTATTTGGAAATATGTCGAACCATTGATTACTTGATGATTTACTTACTTTTAGGCGAGTGGTTGTTCCTATTTTTCGATGTTTTTCTAGTGATTCGTAGGGTGGGTCAGTAATTAAAAGGTCAACACTTTCGGTTGAAAGTGTTGATAACCAATTTACCGCATCATCTTTATATACTTGCATTAAGTCTCTTTAGTTAAAGTGTGCTGCACAAGCGGCCATTGTGAAAAGCTTTCGAAGCAACGCCCTTTTTTAATCGTCGACAATCAATGCAATAACTTTGATATCCATCAGGATTGCGAGCTGTTTTACGAGCAGGAGTAATCCCAAAAGAAGCCGGATATGGATGGAATATATGTTCAGAAGTATTTGCCTCTGAGCAATGAGGGCATGATTTAAATTTTTGACCAGTTGATGAATCTTTTTTTTGAACCATACCGCTATTTAAAGCTTTGCCACAGCAGTTACAAGCCATAAGAATCTCCTTATAAGTTAGCTCTGTATTTTTAAATTTGAGTTTTTATGATGTTAAAGGCCATTAATACATCCTTTAGAAATGCCGTATACTCCTTACAGTATCAGATATTGTACTTTTGTGAAGTACGAGTGATTTAACGATCTAATTTATTTAACATAAACTAAGATTTTCTTAGTTTATGATGGAGATGCATTTCTTAGTTCAAACAAAACCTTATCCAGATGAGGCGCTTGAAAGCTATTTACCAAGGCTTGCGAGAGAGAATTCATACGATGGCTATAGTGAGCTTGCTGATATTTTATGGCAATAGCTTACAGAGCAAGATCATGAGCCTGAAGGTGGGTTGTTTAGCAAGGTCGATGTTTATCATGCTAGGTAAGCGAGCAGCTTTAGAATATGAGCACTTAAGTTAGCAGCTCAATTAGCAGATACAAACAATGCTAATGTTCTTATGCTTACATGGCGGCGCAATAACTTTAAATTTGGCAACCTAGCAGCAGCGAGCCGAAATGAACTGACAATTCCTCTTGAGCTACTTAGTACTTATAACATATCTGTATGCATTGAATGCTTGTTTGAATCGTCCCCTTTGTTTGCTTCACCTCAGTTGTTTATAGCTCTTAAACGCACGTTATTTTTTAAAACGATCACTTTAGGTTATCGTTTTTATCCTCGATATTTAATTTTAATAACATACATAAGTTTATTTTAAGTTTAATAAATTACAGTTAAGTGCAAGCAAAGTAGTAAGCAAGAAAGTAGTAAACAAAAAAGTTAAAAGTAACTCATTTTATGTTTTAGAACATGAAAACAAGGATGAGTATACGCTAGGCTAATTCTGCACATTTATTACGCATAAAAAGAGCACTTATCTGAATGCGTTTTTTACAAAAGAGGCATTATGAATTTTAAAAATACAACAACTCATTACAATACACTCTCTATTGCCTTGCACTGGCTAATGTTTATATTAATTGTCACTGTTTTTGGCAGTATTGAACTACGTGAGTTATTTGAAAAAGGCACTGAAACCCGTGATGCCTTTAAAATGTGGCATTTTATGTTGGGTTTATCTGTTTTAGTTTTAGTGTGTGTGAGGGTAATTGTGCGCTTGGCGAGTGGCTCGTTACCTGCTATTCAGCCTGAGCCTGCAAAGTGGCAAAGTACACTTGCTAAATGTGTACACGTTTTGCTGTATGTCTTTATGTTTACTATGCCGATAGCGGGTTGGTTAATCTTGAGTATGGCAGGTAAACCTGTGCCATTTTTTGGTGTAGAGCTCCCCCCATTGGCAAGTGAAAACAAAGAGCTTGGTAAAACCATAAAAGAAATACACGAAACAGCAGGTGAGGTTGGGTATTACTTAATAGGCTTACATGCTGCGGCTGCATTATTTCACCATTATGTTTTGGCAGATAACACTTTTAAACGTATGTTGTTTTCTAAAAAATAAACACATTACAAAAGCCAAAATGGTGGAGCTTTAAGGTCTGGTATCACAATTATCAAGGTCTGCTCATGCGTGTGAGCTTAATGTAACGATGCAATAAGTCATTTAAGTCGGCCCGTTGGCTCGCTCTACATTGCCAACGTTTACAAATTATAGTTGGCCTTTTTAGTCACTTTATCGTTGATTTTATTGCGAAACCGCTGTGCTTTAATTTATTTTTAGCACGGCTAAATCAGCGATGCATAACAGCCAAGGCATAACAGAAGCTATGACAACCAAGTTTTAAAGAGCGAAACTTATTTTATCAACACCTTGTTTTTGAACCTTAAAACAGCCCTCTTAATTAAGAGAGCTGTTATGTACCTAAGGTCGTTATTTTTCGAACACCTTAAACCCCCAAGCGGGCAAACTTAACGTTGTGTCGTTGGTAAAGTTAACCGTTTTCCCCGATAGCGCCTCTTTATATTCACCGATAAATAATGGTTCTTTAAAGTTCACTGTTTGCGGTTCTTTGGATAGGTTAAATACTGCAAAGACTTTTTCATCGCCTTTTGCGCGTACGAAGCTAAGAACGTGTTTTGGAGCCGTGTTTGGTACGTGTACCATACGCCCACCAAATTGGCCATTCCACAGGGCTTCGTTACGATGTTTGAGTGCAAATAGTGATTTATATAAATCACCGATTGGGTGGGGTTGCCACTTAATCGGATCGCGCTCAAAAAAGGCGAGTCGTCTATCGTTTCCTGCTTCTTGACCGTTATAAATCATTGGGAAACCTTCACCTACGACCGATAACGTAATGACCGCTTCAAGTGCGTCACCGTAGGTTTCAAACATAGTCCCTTCCCATGCATTCGAGTCGTGATTGGCAACCCCTACAAGCCTATAAGCCTCTACAGGGAATGCGCTTTCGTTCCAAGAATAGTAAACAAACAGAGCGCTCACATCGGCATGGCCATTAACTATTTTGTGCATGTGTTCTGACCATGACCACGCATAGGTCATATCAAAGGCTTCAGCGTGTAAATCACGAGACTCCCATTCTGCTAGCATTAATACGGGTTTTATTTCATCGAGTTCGCGACGTACATTATTCCAAAAATCAACGGGAACGAAACCGGCTACGTCACAACGATAGCCATCTACACCGACTTCTTTTACCCAGAACTTCATAGACTCTGTCATGTATTCACGCAGCGCAGGTTTTGAGTAATCGAAGTCGATTATGTCAGACCAATCCCACCAAGGCGTTGGTCTAAATTGTCCTTGGTAGTCACGCTCGTACCAATCAGGGTGCTCATAGCGCAGCCAGTTATCCCATGCACTGTGATTCGCCACCCAATCTAAAATAACGTACATGCCCATGTTATGCGCTTCACTTACAAAGGTTTTTAAGTCATCAAGGGTGCCCAGTTCAGGGTTTACTTTTCTGTAGTCTTTGACTGAATATGGGCTGCCGAGAGTGCCTTTACGGTTTTCTTCGCCAATTGGGTGTACGGGCATTAACCAGATTATGTCGACACCTAACTCTTTTAAACGAGGTAACTGCTTTTTAGCTGCGTTAAAGGTGCCTTCGGGCGTAAATTGACGGGTGTTTAGTTGATACATTACCGCATTTTTTGACCAGTCGGGGTGAGTGATCTTTACATAGGGCTTTGGCTCGTAAACATGGGATGTTGACGTGGTTTGCGTACAGGCAGTGAGCACACACAGTGTGAGTATTAGTAAACTTTTTTGCAGAAATGAATTCATGTGATTCCTTAAACACAGTTGAATAACAGCATGTGATTAAAATATATACTTCAAATCGCGGTGCAACAATAAAGTGCATACGTATTCACTTTTAATTTACATAATCGATTAAGTGATGTATTTGCTGTGTTTTCGTAGTTATTTTTTGATGTTTTCTGGAATGGTTAAGTTTATTTAGGGGTGCCTTTATCAATAAACAAAACGGCTAGCTAATATTAAGCACTGATAGCCGTTATGTGATCTAGGGAAATTAAGCAGAGATGAAAAATGCAGATTTATTGGGATCCCAGCTGACGAGCTGTTTGATTTCAAGCTCTTTCATAATGGTTAATAATTCAAACTCGCTCAGGCAGCAATCTTGTTTGAGTTTTTCCAGTGAAATTTCTTTGTTACGGCTACGAAGTTTAGAGGCCAACATAATACGGTAAATTAATTTTGATTTACGGCTCATAACATTCTCCCTCCTTATTTTTTTATGCAATGACACTGCTTATTGAGAGTGTTTTACTGTTTTGGATTAAAGCATGGGTTGAATGACTATGGCTCATCATTTTTATCTCGTCAATTTATGTCTAAATGTTAATGCGTCAGTGGTAAAAAACGTTCAAAAACCTGTTTTATATTCGCAAAATAATGCATTGAAAAATAAGCTGTTATTTATCTAAAAACAGTAATAGGTAGGCTGCATATTTAATTGAATTAACTAACAAGCTTAGTATCTCATTGTTTTAGCTTGATTTTTACTAAAAGATTTGTTCAATACGTTTTGTGTATTTAATGGCTATGTGTTTAGTGAATGGCATACAGAGTAAGCTAGCAAGCGTTTTAAAAGAGGCGGTTGCAACTATGTTATCGGGCATTTTTTAAGGCTGATAAAACGCTTTTTGTAATCGAACAAAAAGTTAAAGTTTATGTTTAGGTATTTATACATTACGGCGAGCACAGAGAGCGAAAGCCGATAAGTGCCGAAGTAAAGGGGCGGTACTATGGTGACAACGGCCCTTGCAATCAGTTTTCTGTGTACTGTATTTACTGAGTTATGAGTTAAGCATACTCTTTTTAGGAGGTGTGTATACCCACTGTCTCATCAGCACTTTTTGGTTACCCAATAACAGCAACCCGAGCGCGAATTTCTCTGTTTTAGGCGTTATAAAGGCGTATTCATCAGGGGGTGTTAAGCGATATAGCCTTTTCTCGTTTTCTATAACGTTGATTAATGGATAAAAAATAATGTGGCAAAAATTCAGCTAAACACTTTTAGTCCCTTTTATAGAATTTTATATTTTTAAAAAAATAAATATAAAGAATAAAATATCTTGATTTTAAAGTTTATTACGAATATTGTAGCCGCAATGTAACAATAAAGTTGTTACCGTTTGTTGTTCTAAAGAGCATTTATGTAGTTTGTAGTCACAAAATCTCTCACTTTATAAAAAACGATAGGGTTACAGTTTCATGAATAAAAAATTCTCTGCGTTAGCTATTTGTATTAAAAAAGCGCTCGTTCCATCACTTGTTTTAGGGGCTTCAGCATCGGTTTTCGCAGCCGATGAACAAGCTGATAAAAAGAAAGTCACCAAAGAAGACATTGAACAAATAGAAGTTCGTGGGTATGCGGCTTCCGTTGAAAAAAGTATCAATATGAAGCGCTTTTCAAATAGCGTAGTTGATGCTGTGTCTGCAGAAGACATCGGTAAGTTTCCAGATCAAACGGTCGCAGACGCACTTCAGCGTATTCCAGGTGTTCAGGTTGAAAAAGACTTGGGTGGCGAAAGCGACAGAGTAAGTATCCGTGGTACTGCACCTCATTTAAATATTACGTTGTTGAACGGGCAAAACGTGGCATCAGCGACAGCTTCAGCCTCAATCACGCGCCCATCACGAGGTTTTAACTATTCGTTATTACCTGCAGAGCTTGTTGATACGCTTGAAGTATATAAATCGGCTGAAGCTGACATTGACGAAGGCTCAATTGGTGGAACCGTTGTTGTTAAAACACGTAAGCCGTTGGATAGCGAGGCAAATTATGCCGCGTTATCAGTAAAGGCTTTCCATTTTGAAAATGCTGATGAAACAAAACCGTATTTATCGGGTTTATACTCGTGGAAAAATGAAGCACAAGACTTTGGCTTCAATGTGGGTTTTATTCACAAAGAAACAGCGACGCAACGTGACAGTAAAGAAGTACGTTTTGGCTACCGTAGTACTGATGCAAACCAAGACGGCAATGCTGAGTTTTATCCGGGTGCTGTGGGTTACAACCGTTATGCTAGTGACAGTGATTTAGACACCGCAACCGTGACGCTGCAATATGCTGCAAATGATAATCTGGATTTTGTATTTAACAATTTATATTCATCGTCGGAACACAAGTCGTTTGGCACTTACTCCAGTGGTTTTATTTTACAAAACATCAGTAATGTAGAAAATCCTGTTATTGTTGATGGTACGTTAGTGGCGGGTGATTTACCGGCTCATAATAATTTAGGTTATTACGGTAATGCAGGTTACGAGGGCGAATTTAAGACTCAAGCGCATGATTTAAAAGTAACTTACAAAGCTGATAATTACACCGTAACGGGGCAATTAGGTTACAGCAAAGCGGATGGTGAGGTCAGCGATGTGTATTCAGAATATTATGCTAATACAGATGCCTCATTTACACTTGAAAATGGTACACCCGATGTCACTTTATCAGCGGACTTAAGTCCACAAGATTACCGCTTAGACTATAACCATAAAAACGATATTTTTAATGACTCAAAAGAAATTTATGGTCAATTAGACGTTGAATATTTACTTGATGGTGGTTTTTTTACCGCTATCAAAGCGGGTGTTAAGTACAGAGAGCACTCAAAAGCAGCCAGTTTAATGAAAGCTAATTACCCTAAAGTGTCAGCAGACGGTGAAACTTATCACTTGGGTATGTTTGCTAGCGACTCGGCCTCTGACTTTATGGGCGAGGGGGCAAATGCAATTTTATGGCAGTTTGATAACGCTAAGTACGCCGATTGGATTTCATCAACCACGCCGACTAGTGGCCCATACGAGCACTTAGATTACACCTTTGATTTAGAAGAGACCGTGACCGCTGGGTATGTAAAGGCTGTGTTCGATTACAATAAATGGCGCGGTAACATGGGTGTTCGAGCGGTGAAAACTGAGCTTGATTCGCGTTCAGTTGAGTACACAGGTCGCAGCTTTGCACCTGAAAATATCCAAGATGTCGAAAGCACAAATAGTTACGATGACTTTTTACCGAGTGTAAATATTAATTATGATTTAGCCGATGATGTTGTTGTGCGTTTTGCTGCGGCAAAAGTGATGTCTCGCCCTGATTATGACTTTTTATCTGCACGCAAAAGTGGTTACTGTGCAGCTGCCACAGGGTGTAAAGGCACCGAAGGGAATCCTTATTTAAAACCATATCGTGCGACTCAATATGACCTTTCGGCAGAGTGGTACTTTAATGAATCGTCAATTCTATCATTTGCTTACTTCTACAAAGATATCGACTCGTATATTACCAATGCGACTGTTGAAAAACAGTGGACATGGACAGACCCAGATACCGGTATTGAAGAGGTGCGTGATTTCTTAGTGACGCAGCCACAAAATGGTTTAGGTGGCGAAAATGCGGGCTTCGAAGTGAACTATACTCAAAAACTACCGTATGGTTTTGGTATTCAAACAAACTATACCTATTCTGATGCTGAGCTTGAGCAAACCGCTGAGCAAAAAGAAGCAGGTGAAGAAGCCGTATTACCAAATAACTCTGAAGATACGTTTAATGCCACGGTTTATTACGAAAACAGCGCATTCTCTGCACGTGTTTCATACACTTATCGCTCTGAGTACTTCTACACAAACTACTTAGGTTTAAACCAGTATAAAGATGGCTTTGGTCAATATGATTTGAACATGAGTTACAACGTGACAGAAAATCTTAATCTTATTTTCCAAGCGATTAACCTCACAAACGAAGAGCAAAAAGCGACGTCGGGTAACAGCACAGGTATGCCCGATAACAATCGTCCGTTGGCTATTCATGACTACGGTCGCCGTTTCTTACTGGGCGCACAAATGAAATTCTAATCAGATTGATTCGACGTTTACTCATTTAATTAAGGCACAGCATATTTATGCTGTGCCTTTTTAATAATAGGTTAGCTATGCATTTTAAAAATTTACTTATCTTGTTGATGTTTTCTGGTTTGATTGGATGTAGCTTTTTGCCCAGTTCTGAGCCGAGTAGTGCTGAAAAGCAGATGCTTGGCAAAATTCACCAACAGGTCGTCGCGCGAGAATTTCGCGCAGCGTGGGTTGCGACAGTGGCCAATATAAATTGGCCCCTGGAGCCGGGGTTACCTGTTGCAGAGCAAAAAGAACACGCAATTAGAATACTGGATACGCTGCAACAACATAATTTTAATACGGTGATTTTTCAGGTGAGGCCCCAAGCTGATGCCCTTTATCAAAGTAGTTATGAGCCGTGGTCTTACTATTTAACGAAAGAGCAGGGAAAAGCCCCAGAGCCTTATTATGATCCCTTACAATTTTGGATAGAAAACGCGCATAAACGTGGCTTAAAGCTTCACGCATGGATCAATCCATATCGAGCACATCATCATGTAGGGGGGCCGTTATCGTCGCAGTCGGTCGTGAATACCCAGCCTGATAAGGTGGTTAAATTAAAAAATGGTACTTTTTGGTTTTTGCCGACAGATAAAGATGTGGTCACTCATACATTAAATACATTAACAGAGCTGGTAACGCGCTATGATTTAGATGGTATTCATTATGATGATTACTTTTACCCGTATCCATCGTATAACGAAGGAGACGATTTTCCAGATGCTGAGCAATATCAGGCATATATTCAAGCAGGTGGGACGCTTAGTGTGCCAGACTGGCGACGCAATGCGGTGAACACATTTGTGCAGCGTCTTTACAGTACGGTGAAAGAAATTAAACCACATGTGTTAGTCGGGATCAGCCCATTCGGTATATACAGACCAACACAGCCGAGTACCATTCGTGGCATGGATCAGTACGAAACGCTTTTTGCAGATGCCAAGTTATGGCTAAACGAAGGGTGGTTAGATTACTTTTCACCTCAGCTTTATTGGCCAATAAACCAATACGCACAAAGCTACCCGCTCTTATTAAGCTGGTGGCAGTCACAAAACACGCAAGGTCGTCATTTATGGCCGGGTATTAATGCGCTGCGATCATTCGACGAAGCAGGTGTTGATGAAGTGGTTAATCAAATAATGATCAACCGTGGATTTTTGACTGCATCGCCAGGGACCGTTTTTTGGAATGTTGCCGCACTAGATGGGAGCCAATTAATGCGTGACGTCATTGCAGATGGCGTATTTCAGCATCAAGCTTTAATTCCTGAAACGCCTTGGATAGACATGCCCGCTCTATCACCGTTTAAACTTGAGTATCAACAACAGGCTGAATCTATAGTGTTACGCTGGCAACATACAACCCCTGAACACGTCGCGCACAGCTTAGTGTACACGCAATATGGTGATGATTGGCACTATCAAATTTACACGCCTGATGTTAATTGGCTTAAGGTCAATAAAACAAAAGAGGGGCAGTCGCTCCATGCTGTAAAAGTGATTGCGGTCGATAGGCTAGGAAATCAAAGCCCTGCCACAGAAATCGCCTTCAAGTAGAGTCTGTACGCTGTATCCCTTTATCTGTTACGCTTATGAAAATCAATAAAATAGGCATCAGAGTGAACGCAATTAAGGTATTTGCAGTATTGCTGCTGGGATGTATTTTTTCGACAAAAAATATGGCCGCAACTCAACATATAAATCTTGTTAAGCCAGTAGTTGCGGCATTTAAAGCGGGTGATAAAGACACCATCGCAGAGCGTGTTCATTATCCGCTAAAGCGTAAAGCCCCCTTAGAAGCTATTAAAAACAAGCACATGCTGATAGCGCGCTTTGATGAGGTTTTTGATAAAGCGTTCGTTGAAAAAATCACAACCTCCAATATTCGCCACGATTGGCAAATGATGGGCTGGCGAGGCATTATGTTTGACTCGGGTAAATTGTGGCTTGATTTTGATGGTTCAATTTGGGCTGTTCCCTATGAATCAGAAGCAGAAAAAACACGGCGTGAAGCGCTTATTGCAAAGCAAAAACAACGCCTGCATGAAAGTCTTCGCGAATTTACACAGTCGATACTAACTTGGAAGACAAAAAAGCATTTAATACGTATTGATGAATTGGCAGAAAACCAATACCGCTATGCAGCATGGGACATCACGCAAACAATGGCGGATGAACCACGCATTGTGATAACAGGGGGCACGTTAAGCTTTGATGGCAGTGGCGGTAACCATTTTTATACGTTTATGAATAACGGCTACCGCTATGTGTGTCATGTTATTGTGCTAGGTACTGAGCAATCACCAGCGGGGCAATTAGAAGTATTTAAAAATGGTGCACAGGTTTTGTCTGAGCCTGCTTTGGATTTTTAGGTGTTTTTGCTTATTTTGCACTACGCTTACTCTTTTAAAGGAGTAAGTTATGAGTACAAAATTTTGGGTTTTAAGAGCCATTAGAGTTTTCACGCTGGTGGCTATTTTATTATTTATGGTAGAAATCCTTAAAGGCCACGACACACAAAGTGCATTAAGTTTTGCGTTACTTTGGTCATTTATTGCAACGGCAATTTTTATCGCAACCCGTTTATATCACTCATCAAAAGGGCGACATTGTGCATTGTGTAATGACACCCCAGATGATAAAAAAGCGAATTAACCTAGGTTGCTAACAAATACACCGCCCCATACCAGCGCACAAATCGTAAGAGCAATAAGCACAGCTGCTGACCCCAAGTCTTTGGCTAGGCCTGATAACGGATGAATTTCAAGGCCTATGCGGTCTATTGCAGCTTCAATTGCCGTATTGACCACTTCAGCAAACATCACAAATAACACAGAGACAAGCAGCATGATTTTCTCATACAGGGTAATTTGCCAGACAAAAACCACGGCTATGGCAAGGACTAACAGTATCAGCTCTTGTTTAAAAGCAGACTCATGCTTTGCTAACCACGTGAATGCACGTTGGGAATTTTTAAATGCTAGGCGAATACGTTTAATGCCTATTGGTTTGTTAGTGCTATCAAATTGCATCGTATGAAATCTCTATTTCGTTAGCTTTGTTTTGAGCAAGTATAAAAAATGTCTTGCTCAGGGTTATATTTAGTACTTCCGACATGAGTTAAGCCAAGTAGGGTGTCAAAAATGTTATCGTGCGAAAAAGCATGGTTACGCTGTTGTTCAATACATTGGTTAAAGCGGCTATCGGCTAGTTTATTACTCCAAAATAGCATAGGCACTTGGGTTTGCTCTTTAGGCGCTAATGCGTATGGGAAGCCATGTAAATACAAACCTTTTTCACCTAACGACTCACCATGATCAGAGACATATAACAGTGATTTATCATCCGCCTTACTGTCTTTAAGCAAGTTGATTAGTTTACTCAGCACTAAGTCGGTATAAGCAATGGTATTGTCATAGGTGTTTGTGAGTTGCTCGCTGCTACAATTTTGGATATCGCTACGTGGGCAGTCAGGCAAAAATTTAGTCTCTTTTTCTGGATAGCGGCGATAGTAGGTTGGCCCATGCGAGCCAATCATGTGTAGCACGACTAGTTGGTGCGTCGCATGACTCTTGGCAAGTGTTGCAGCTAACTCTTCAACGAGTACTTCATCAAAACAGTAATGGCCATCACACTGTGTATTTATTTTATTTGGTTCGATAGTCTTAGACTTAACGCGAACACAAACGCCTTTACAGCTGCTGTTATTGTCAATCCAAGTGACTTCAACACCACTTCGCTGGATTAGATCAAGCACATTTTCTTGGCTCTGCGCAAGCCGGGAATCGTATTCATTTCTATCTAAACGCGAGAACATACAAGGCACAGAAATGGCTGTTGCGGTGCCACATGAGCTGACATCGCTGAAGTATTTCACACCGAGTTTTGGTGTATATGGATTCGTTTTCTTGTCATAACCTTGCAGTGAAAAGTTAGCTGCTCTGGCTGTTTCGCCTACCACCATAATGGTGAGTGAGCTTTGCTGCTTAGCCAATAAATACGGTGTTTTATCTAATACTTTAAATGGTAAAGGCGGGTAAAAATAATTATCGCGCAAGTACTTATAGCTTGCGGTGTAAAATGCAAAAGGAGTTATGTAACTTGTTAGCTGGCGGTTATTACGCCCTACAGAGGCATAATCTTTATAAAATGGCACAGCAATAACGGCTACAGCAATAAACGCTGTGACGTTGAGAAACGCAAAGCTTTTTAGGCGAACACGAAAGTTTCCGACAATTTTAAAGCGAGAAAACAAATAGGCTGGGAGCACCCCAAGCACACCAATAAAAGCGATGACTTGTACATTTAGGTATGAAAATGCCTCACCTGAATTTGTTTCTAAGACATTTTGCAACATGCTTTTATCAAAGATAACACCGTAATTTAAGGTTGCATAAAACAACAGTGACGAAACTACGATGCTTGTTAAAAGCACGGGTTTTACAAAGGTGATTAACGATAACCAACTCAATACCATTGCCGTCAGTGCTAATAAGAAAAAAGGTACGCTTGCTATAAATAACCAATTGATATGTTCAGGTTTGCTGGCAGCTTCAAGCATGTTAAATAAAAACAGGCCATTAAATGCTATAACCAAGTAAAACGACACCAGCCAGACAAATTGGCTGTAGCTAACGTGCCATTTTTTAGTAAGGAGTTGTTTAATTTGCATGCTCATAATCATTCCTCATCGCTACGGTTTAATTGGTAAGCGATACAACTGTTCGGTATAAGCTAAATTGCTAAATAAGACGTGAGCTAAGGCTTTTTTGGCAAGCTCAACGCTGCTATCTGCGTTATCGATGGCAACTTGGGTTTTACTAGCAGGGTCATAGCGCCAATAGCTCACTTTTTGGTTTGGCATCAGGATCACGGCTTCACCATTTTCTACGTAAGCAAAGTTGTCGTAGTACTGCATCATGGCGCGCTCTACGGGGTATTGTTTTGTTAAGTCGTAGCCGATCATTGGGGTCGCTTGTTCAACACCTAATAACGATAACAAGGTTACCGGTAAATCCATTTGGCTTACTAAGCGAGTATCACGCTTTGCTTTCATATCACTGTTTAAAATGACCGCAGGAATATGGAAAGATTTAAGCGGCACAGGCTCTGAGCCAAACACGCGCACATCATGATCAGCAACCACTAAAAATACCGTGTCTTGCCAGTAATCTTGTGTTTTGGCTTTTGCGATGAATTTACCTAGCGCGTAGTCAGCGTATTTAATTGCGAGATCGCGTTTGTAGTTTTGAGGGTCGTGGCCTTCAGGCAGCGTTACCTTACCTTCTGGAATATCAAAGGGATCGTGATTACTTGAAGTAAACACAAGGCTGAAAAAAGGTTTGCCCGCTTTATTTAGCTCGTTTAGCTCTTTATCAGCTTGATTGAATAAGTCTTCGTCGCTTACTCCCCAAGATGAGATAAACTCTGGGCTTTGTATGTCATTAATATCTACAATATCGCTAAAGCCATTGCCTAAGAAAAAGCTTTTCATGTTATCGAAGTGGCTTTCACCGCCATAAATAAATTGGGTGGTATAACCTGTGCGTGCCAGTACATCGGCAAGTGAAAAGAAGTTATGCTGTGACTTTGATAGCTTTACTACTGAGCGAGAAGGTGAGGGGATAAAACCGGTTGTTACAGCTTCAATTCCTCGGACAGAACGTGTACCCGTTGCATATAGATTGTTAAATCCCCAACCTTCTTTATACAGCTTATCAAGGTGTGGTGTAACACCAATGCCACCTAACTCCCCCACAAAACGAGCACCTAAGCTCTCTTCTAAAATGATCACTAAGTTCTTTTTACTTTTATGGTTAAACGCTGTGTTAACAGCAAGCGTTGGGATTGCCTCAATGATGAACTCTGAGCGATATGATGCTTTTTTAACGGTGTCGATAATGTCACTGCGTGGCATGGTGCCATATAGACTACTGGCATTCTTTTCATTACCCATATTTTTTAACGCAAACGCTACACTGTAGGGTGAGTTGAGCACCAGTGAATTAACCAGCGAGTCACCCGAAAAATACACTAATGCCGGATTTAGAGGGCGATGACTTACAGTACCTCTTGCGCTAATTAAACAAATTATTAAGGTGGTAACGAGTATTACCACTTGGCTAGCCTTTTTAGTGTTTTGTTGTTTACTAAATGCTGCATTTATAAAGCGATACGCAAACACACAACTTAGTGTTGCAATAATTAAGGTGCTTATCATAGCCAGCTGATGGCCATTTAACAGCATAGAGAATACTTCTTGAGGGTAATCTAGGTATTCGACAAACAAGCGATTTGGTCGCACATCGTATTGGTTAATAAATGCGGGTGTTGAAGCCTCAACAACCACGATTAAAGTTACGACTAGGCTGCTATAAAGAGTAAAAGCATGTTGAAATAAAGCGGTTCTACTGCGCAAAAACACGTTAGCAAGTAACATCAAAACGGCTAAAGCTGATAGGTAACCTAGGCTACTCAAATCGATTCTCAGGCCACCAATTAGCACAGCTATGCTATCACCATCAACAAGCCGTTGCTGCTGCCATAACAGTAAGCCAATTCTCGACAGCATAAAAACTGTCATTAATAATAAGGTAAAACGAAACAAAGGTTTTAAAACGGAGAGTTTTGCTGTCATAGTCGTACTTTCTTAATCGAAACTACGGCAATAGTAGGAAGCAAAACTTAAGAAATCCTTATGGTAATCTTAATATTTTCTAAACCAGAAAAACTTCAGTAAATCTTAAGTGAATCTTAAGTTTGGTGCTGTAACCTGATGAGGTAGAAGAGTTTTTACTTATTTGAGTAACATATGAAATTGTTAATTATTGAAGATTCAGTGTCATTAAGACGTAGTCTACGAGTTGGCCTTGAAAACTTAGGTTTTACCATTGATGAAACTGGCGATGGCGCTGAAGGACTTAGTATGGCAATGACAGGAGAGTACGAATTAATAGTACTCGACATTATGTTACCCAGTATTGATGGTATTACGTTATTACAAACCATAAGAGCAAAGCAGCTCGATGTGCGTGTGCTCATTTTATCTGCCAAGCAAGAACCTGAAGACAAAGTGAAAGGGCTGCTGACTGGGGCCGATGACTACCTAACAAAACCATTTTCGTTTGATGAGCTTCATGCAAGGTTATTAAACTTGATGCGTCGCGGTGGCTTGAAAACAATCAGTGATGTGATCCGCATCGATAACTTGGCTTTGAACTTACAATTAAAACTGTTGCAAGTCGGTGACACTGTAATCGACCTTACGCCCAACGAATACAAAATTGTTGAGTGCTTATTTAGTAATCAAAATAAAGTGATTACATCAGAAAAGTTAAGTACTTATATTGCAGGGCAATATGACTTAGTTTCGAAAAACTCTATTGAGGCGCATTTATCATCAGCACGTAAAAAGGTCAGAGCGGCAGGTGGTGAGTTACCTATTCAAACCAAGCGTGGTTTTGGTTACATAATTCAAGGAAGGTGATGAAATCAATTCGCAGTAAATTAGTTTTTACTCTATCCATAGCGATAACTGGGCTTGTTTTAGGTATTTTATTAGCCACAGATATTGCAGTCGATAATTGGATTGATAATGAGTTTAACCGTGGCTTACACTCAAAAGCTGGCATGCTGATGACTTTGGTACATGAAGATGAAGAAGGGGTGGCTTTTAATTTCTCGAGTGAATTTATGCCAGAGTTTGATGGGCAGTTTGAGCCTGAGTATTTTCAGATTTGGACTGAGGAGGGAGTGTTTACACGCTCACAAAGCCTTAATTTATTTGCTTTGAAGAACCTTAAGTTTGAAGAGTTAAAATTGGGTGAAGCGAAAATAATGACCACCCAGCTACCGGATGGTCGTGACGGACGAATCATTTATACTCGTTTTCAGCCGCAACTTGACTCGCACTCACATAGGAATTTTTATAATGGAGTGAGTAGACCACATCACAGCACGCTTACTTTGGCCTATGCCGCGTCTTCTGAAGAAGTTGATTTTATTTTGTGGTTAATTGACGTTATTTTTATTGTAACCACAGTGACAGTCATTGTTTTTATTCGGCTCTTTGTACGTAAATCGGTCGACAGTTCTTTAGCGCCACTGAATAAACTCAATCGTGATATTAGTCGGCTTAGTATCGCAGATAAAAATGCAATAATTGTCGTTGAAGAACCAGTTAAAGAGCTGCAGCCGATTGTAAATAGCTTGAATGCCTTTATTAAAGAAAATAGGCAGCTGTACTTTCGCGAAAAACGTTTAACGTCAGACATCGCTCACGAACTAAAAACCCCCATTGCTGAGCTAATCAACATGGCCGAAGTGGCCATTCGTTTTCCTGATGAAAAAGAATTTGAAGCCGATTTTAAACCCGAGGTACTGAAAATTAGCCAACGGTTAAAAAGCATTGTGTCGAACCTATTGCTACTGCATAAATACAGTAATGAAGCCTTACCAAAACAAGATGCTTGCGATTTAAATCAGGTCATAATGCGTACCTTAGAAAGGTGCGATCTAGAGCGAGTTGAATTTGCACTTCAAGAAGATATCCCAGCTATTGTTAGTAACCTATTTGCACTTGAATCAATCATCATCAATCTTGTGAATAACGCTAAACAATACAGCCCAGAAAAGAGTGTAGTGACTGTAAGTACGCTCCTTAATAAAGAGGGTAAGTTGCAATTATCTGTTACTAATGAATTAAAAATACCCTTAACCGATGAAGATATTAGCCAGTTATTTGATCCACTGTGGCAAAAAGACAGTGCCAGAACATCCAGCGATAATTTTGGTCTTGGATTATCGATTGTCAAAGCGTTAAGCACATCGATAAACGCCGAACTTAACGTTGAGTTAAATAAGGAATTTATTACCTTTAGTTTGAAATTAAAGTGAAATTTTGCAGCGTGTGTATTTATGTGCAACACTGAAAGTGAACAACAATAAGGAATAATAACTATGGGTAAAATTATTGGTATCGCACTTATCGTGATTGGTGTTGCACTTGCTGTATGGGGTTATAACGTTTATGACTCGGCCAGTGCTCAAGTAAGTCGTACGTTTAGTGGCGACACACCTATCGAAGCATGGCTTGGTATGGTGGGTGGGGCAATCTGCGCCATTGTGGGAATTTATAAAGTAAAATAAGCAACCACATGTTGAAATAAGCAAGCTAATACCTGATACTGTATTTATATACAGTTGTGGTGTTAGCTATGCAAAAACAATTACCGCTAAAATATTATTTAAATCACTTTTTTGAATTAGCTGAGTTTATTCAGGCGCAATGCAAAACGTTGCTAACTCCTGAACAACAGCAATTTATCGTTAAGTTAACCCAGCTCGACGAACAAAGCTTGTGTACTTTGTTACGTATCTATTCGCGAAAACCAAGACTTGTCGCGCTTTCATCGCTTAATTACGAAGAAATCCCAAACCTACACGGCGCTATTTTTAAACTTAAGCAGTTCGCGCTGGTGGCTCACCCTACGGTTGATGATCTTGATTTGGTACTTGCTCATTTAACGAAACCTGAGCTTGTTGCATTGCTTGCCGATGACGCACTTTTTAAAACCCCTGTTACGTTTAAAAAGTCGGCCAGTAAAGGGGTTTTACTGGCACTGTGTAAACAACATATTGACCGAGAGGCGAATGCGCTTGAGCAGTTATGTGGAGAGTTTGTTGTTAATAGCCGAGCAGAATATTACGAGTACTTTGAGTTTTTATACAGCGGTCGCTTAAGTGCAGGTGATATAAACCATCAAAACCGCTTTGTTATGCGTGATTTAGGGATAGCGAAGGTGCGTAATGATGTTGGTGAAACGCGGTCACGTTTTAATACTCTTGAAGAAGCACAGACTCATTACCAATTAAATCAATGCCGCATGCAGTTTAAGGCATGCGAGATGCCTGAACAATATCGTCATTTAGCCAATGAACTGTTACAGATAAACTGTACTGACGATTTAGCGCACAGTATTAAAAATAAACTGCTTATTCGCTTATTTAAGCAATTTAAAGAGGCTGATTTGGCTTATGCATGCACACTTTTAGATAATTGCACTGGTAGCAGTGAAGCACAAGAACTGGCTATTCGTGTACGTTATAAACAAGGTGATACTGAATGGGTACAGCAAACGTTAGAAGCAATTATTAACGACCCCATCGACGACGGCATTTTGTATTTTGCTGAAGATTTCTTACAACGAAAATACAACAAGCAGCAGTGCTCTCGGTTAACACAAATGCTCAGTGATACTGAGTGTCAGTTAGAGATTGACGATATTTATCGTGGCGATGTTGAGCAAGGAGTCTGTGAGTATTATCAACAGCAGGGATATACGGTATTTTTTACTGAAAATAATCTGTGGTTGAGTTTATTCGCGCTGACGTTTTGGCAAGAACTGTTTGTGGATACACCGTACCCACCGTGCAATGAATTTGATATTTACCCGCATGTTTTATTAGCCGATTGTTTTTACGCTTCGCAGCAGGCAGATATTGAGCAAAAACTGGCAACGTTCACCCATAATGATTGTATTTATAAGCAGGTTTGCAAAAGTGCAGCGCAGTTTTACGATACGCCAACGGGGTTGTTTCAATGGCACAGTGATATTCTTGAGCCTTTAAAAGTGCTTATTCAGCACAGTGAACTTGAGAGTTTAAAAGCGCATTTATTGCAAATGACAAAAACTTTTAAACAACTCAAAGATGGCTACCCAGACTTAATGGTACTGAAAGACACTGGCTTGTGCTTTGAAGAAGTGAAAGCGCCTGGTGATAAACTCAGATGCAATCAGCTGGTGAGTATTGATATATTAAAACAGCATGGCTTTACCGTGAATATTGTTGCGGTAAATTGGTTTAATGATCCTAACCGTATATACAGTGTGGTTGACATTGAAACCACGGGTGGAGTGCAAGGTAATAATAAAATAACCGAAATTGCCGTGGTGCAGCTACAAGCCGGCGAAGTGATTAAGCAGTGGGCAAGTTTAATTAATCCAGAGCGAAGTATACCGCCATTTATCACCAAGTTGACCGGCATTAATGCCGCCATGGTGCGCGATGCCCCTTGTTTTGCTGATATAGCCGATACGCTCAGAGGGCTCTTAAAAGGGTCGGTATTTGTGGCTCATAATGTGAATTTTGATTACAGTTTTATTCGTAAAGAATACGCCGCAATCGCCCAGACCTTTAAAATGCCTAAATTGTGTACGGTGGTTGAGTCGCGAAAAGCATTTCCGAAACTTCCCTCATACTCGCTTGGTAATTTAGCTGCGCATTTTGAACTGAATTTAACGAATCATCACCGTGCGCTGGCTGATGCTACCGCCACAGCCCAGTTGTTAAAACTTATTCAGCAAACACAATGATAAAAGGCGAGTTAAACTCGCCTTTTATCATTTTGCGTTTGCGGTTATTCGTACTCAATAGGGTCTGTTACGTTATTAAGTGCGAAGGCTTCTAAACGCTCTTGGCATGCACCACATTTACCACAGGCTTTGTCGCGGCCGTTGTAGCAGGTCCATGTTTGGCTGTAATCAAGGCCCATTTTTAAACCATCTGTCAAAATGTCGATTTTCGTATTGTTTAAATAAGGGCTGAAAATTTCAACGGCGTCGTAGTTTGCAATACGGCATACATCATCCATTTTTTTTACGAACTCTGGACGACAATCTGGGTAAATTGCATGGTCACCTGAATGAGCACCGTAATACACTTTGCTGGCTTTTAGCGACACTGCGTAGCCAACAGCCAGTGATAATAAAATCATGTTACGGTTTGGCACGATCGTGCTCTTCATGCTCTCTTCTTCGTAATGACCTTCTGGCACGTCTATATCGTCGGTTAACGACGAGCCGCCAATCAGTTGATTAATCGCAGAAATATCAACGATTTTATGAGGAACACCAAGCTTTTCACACACTTGAGCCGCCACTTTAAGCTCTTTGACATGACGCTGGCCGTAGTCGAACGACAGGGCATACACTTCGTGGCCTTGCTGCAGGGCTTTATTTAATACGGTAAATGAGTCCATACCGCCGGAATAAATAACAACTACTTTTTGCGTCATAACTGTTTTGCTCATACTTTTGATAGAGGTTTACTTCAGGGCGCGATATACTACACGGCTCGGGCCTAAATAACAATTTTTGCCCGCGATTTTGGTTTTTAGGCGGCCAATTTTTACTGTCCGTCGCGTCGTAAGTGAGATGTCTTTTGTACAAAATTAACGAAGTGTTTGAAACAATTCAAGGTGAAGCAAGTTTTACGGGTACACCTTCAATCTTTTTACGTTTGCAAGGCTGCCCTGTGGGCTGTGCTTGGTGTGATACAAAACAAACATGGGACGTTGATAATGTGTATAGGGTGTCGCTTGATGACACGGTCGAAAAAAAAGCGGACTCTGATCATTGGGCCGAAGCCTCTGCAGAGCAAATATTAGCGCTATTTAAAGAACGCGGTTACAACGCAAAGCATGTGGTGATCACCGGTGGTGAACCTTGCATGTATGACTTAAACCCAGTGTGTGAGCTATTACATGCAAACGGTTATTCTACGCAAATAGAAACCAGCGGCACATTCGAGATTTTAGTCCCTGAGCAAACGTGGGTGACGGTTTCACCAAAAATTAATATGCGCGGCGGTTACAAAGTACTGCGCAGTGCAATGCAACGCGCCGATGAAATTAAACACCCAGTGGCTATGCAAAAGCATGTCGAAGAGCTTGAAGATTTGTTCTTAAAAACAGGCGTGAATCCGCGTTTAGTTTACCTTCAACCCATCAGCCAAAAAACATCAGCGACTAAACTGGCCATTGAAACCTGTATTGCAAAGAACTGGCGTTTATCAGTGCAAGTGCATAAGTATTTGGGAATTAGTTAAACAGATAATTTTTGTGTACAGAAACAAAAAAAGCGTTGCACCATGGCAACGCTTTTTTACTATGTTCTCGTAACTCGTAACTCAATGGTATGGACTCCCCACCTTTGTCAAAATCGACTAAGGTGAAAGTGACAAACAAAAAGGAGCCCATACCATGACACAGTCTAGCACTATAACGATTGATTTAGCCAAAACAGTCTTTCAAGTCGCTTTCTTTAATAAGTTCGGTGTTTTAAAGTCGAATGAGAAAATGACTGAACGCAAGATGCTTTCATTTATAGTGAACCATCCAGAAGCGATTATATGTATGGAAGCTTGTAGCAGCGCTCACTATTATGGTCGTAAATTTGAAGGACAAGGACACAAAGTTAAGTTAA
>NZ_JAJJZF010000023.1:0-69866 GCF_020966275.1 Pseudoalteromonas sp. MB41
GAAGAAAGCACTGGTATAACCGAGTGACCAACTGTTTGCTGTCATCGTTTTTAACACTTCTACCTTAAATGCTTGAGAATAAGGTTTGTGAACAGACCTGAAGCTTTCAGCGCCATGAATTCGATAAATAGCGGTCCAATATCGGACCTGCCTATCTGTAACATTAAATCTGTTACTTACTGTCGAAGAGCTTTCAGACAAAGCGAGCTCTGCTATTTTGAGCTTAAAAGCTCGATGATGTTTGGACATAAAAAGACCCCCAGTAATTGGAATGTCCAACTATTGGGGGTCACTTCATTTCTCTGTGGTTTTTTATTGTTTGCTTAAGGGCTTAAAGTTACAAAACCAAAATACTGGTTACCAAATAAGCGATAAAGGTTAATGCGCCGCCGAATAAGGCGTAAGGCATTTGAGTTTTAACGTGGGTTAATAAGTCACACCCAGAGGCAATCGCCGATACCGCACTGGTATCTGATATTGGCGAGCAGTGATCGCCAAACACACCGCCACCTAGAATGGCAGCAATAACCAGTGAAGGCGGTAAACCTAGCGCTTGAATAAGCGGCACACCAATTGGAATAAGAATGGCAAATGTGCCCCACGAGGTACCCGTAGTGAATGAAATAACCGCTCCGGTTAAAAATAGCACTGGCACAACAAGGTAAATAGGTAAGAAATCACCCACAAGCCCCGCTACAAATACACCGGTGCCTAAGTCTTTTAAGCTCGCACCAAGTGTGAGTGATAACAAGACAATTGCAACCAGCGGTAATAATTCACCCATGCCTTTAAACCCAATATCAACAAGCTTATGGTGAGTAAAATCACGAGAGCTAATCATTAAAAAGTAAGCGACTACACAGGCTAAAATGGTTGCATACAACACTGATTTTGAGCCACTGCCACTAGCAATATCGCCATCGCCAGTCCAGAACATAAAGCCAACCATGCTGCCAATTAAGGTAATAAGTGGAATAAGCATGTAACGCGCTTTTGAGCCTTTAACTTCTTCTGCTAATTCGGTTTCTTGCTGCTCAAAGTTCTCTTCGGCTTGTTTTAATGGCCCATGTACTTTGTCGAAAGTAATGGTATAAAACACGATGAGCAAGGTGATAATCGCATAAAAATTATAACCAATACTGCCCCACAGTACCGAAACAGCAGACTCTTCCATCTCGTAGTTACCAAGTAGGCCAAGCACATACGCACCCCAGCCGTTAAGTAAAATTAAAATACACACGGGTGCACTGGTACTATCAATAATATAGGCAAGACGCGCCCGGCTCATTTTAAATTTATCAAATAAACCACGCGATAAAATACCCGAAGTTAATACGCTCAAGTTCGATTCAATAAACACCGCAATGCCCGAGAACATGGTTAAATAACCCACTTGGCGCTTACTCTTAGCAACACCTTTGTTCATTAATAGGTTTACGGTTGCTGCCACACCGCCAGATTCACGAATATAGGCAAGCAGTGCACCAATCAAAATACTAAAAATAAGAATACGGCTGTTACCCGCTGAGCTCGCGACTTCGATTACCCGTTCAATGGTATTGATAAAAGTGTAAAACACACTATTGCCTTCACCATTGAGGGCTAGCAAAAACTCAGACGACGCAACGGCGACCAATAAAGCCATGATCACTTCTTTGCGCCAAAACACAATTAAGATAGCAATCAAGGGTGGTAAAATTGAATACCAAGACATAAAAACCCTTTTAAATTAAGACCAATATTTTATTTTTATTATGCAAAAACTCGCTAAGCTTAATGGCTTTGCCGCTAAACTCAACTTAAATCGACTAGTGATTTAATATACTCTCATAAATCAGTGAGATAATTGAACCATACTTACCTGTTTCAAAACGCTTTCCGACAAATTCATAATTTTTATCGTTGCCCTCAATAGGTGTGTGACGGGCATTGGTAAGTAACACGATGGCAAGGTCATACTCGGGGTCAATCACAGTAACGGTGCCGGTCCAGCCAGTATGACCATAGGCTCTTGGGCTGGCATACGGGCCAAAATGCCATGTGCGTGCTTGGTGCCCTGCTCTTCGCCAGCCTAAGCCATAGGTTTCGTCGCTGGCTTGAGGCTGAGTAAATTGCGCGAGTACTTGTGGGGTAAATAACTGTTTATTGTCGTAGCCACCGCCGTTAAGCAGCACCTGCATCAATACCATTATATCGCCAGCCGTACTAAAGAGGCCTGCATGCCCTGCTACGCCCCCTAAAGCATAAAAGGCTTTTTCGTCATGTACTTCACCTTGCAATACATCGGTACGAATATTGTCAAACTCAATACGCCCGCCACGGGTGTTGCCATTTATTTCAGTTGCAGCAATCTGCGACGCTAAAAATCCCTTTTGCAAAGGGTTGTACACTGTGTGTGTTAACCCTAGCGGCTGATAGAGTTGGCTTTCGACATAGCTGTCGAGAGGCATACCGCTAATGCGCTCAATCAATACGCCTAGCAACATGTAATCAATATCTGAATAGAGGTGCTTTACATTACGCCCCGCCACAAAAGGCACTCCTGTAAGCAGTAAATTTTTGGTACGTAAACTGTTTTGCGAGAAAAACCGTTCGCCAAATTTATTATCTTTACGGTGAAAATCAACCACTGCAGGGTAACCTGCGCTATGCGTGAGCAAATCCTTTACTAAACGCTGCTCTCGACCGCTGCCTCTAAATTCTGGCAGGTAATAAAACAATGGTTTTTCTACATCTAACTTACCTTCGCTTGCAAGTTTCATTAACGCAAAGTTAGTAGCAAACATTTTTGAATTCGAGGCAATGTCGAATAAGGTATCGTTTTTCATCGCTTCAGGCGATGCGAGCAACGTGCCATCTGCATGGTACTTTTTAGCAGCGCCATAGTGGCTTAATTTAATTAACTCACCCTCTTTAATAACGCCAAGCACAGCGCCAGGAAATCCTGCGGCGACTTCTTGATTTATCAGCTCATCAACAGCTTTAAAACGGTCTTTATGTGTGTTTTTAATCAATGTTGGGTAAGGAAACCGCAATGTTAAGCTCGCCCCCTCTGGTTGAACATTGTCAACTTTAAAGGTGTTAATACCGTTATGAGTGCGTTTCGCTAAGCTGTATTGATATACTTTTTCAGCTGTTAATGGTGATGCGATATTAATTTTTTCACCATTAATATAAATATCAGCACTGCGGGCATCGTGGTTTTCAATGATTATTTCACCACGTCCCTTATACGCTTGAAACGTGCCTCGGTTATTTACTAACTCACGGCTGCTGGGGTCGAGCGATGGAATACGTACGACAACTTGTGCATTCGCAAGCACCGTTGTCTCAGGCTCCGTTGCCAGTTGCTGTTGCTGATACTCTTTAAACAGTCTCTCGCACTTTTTAGGAAAATACTTTTCTAATAAAGCAAACAGTACAGCTGCACTTCTGGCATCGTTATTACCGCTAACATGCCAAGGTAAAAAGTGCATTTGAAAGGCGCTCAACGCATCTAATGTTTGTGAATCAAGTTGCCCCGTTGCAATCACCTCGTAACCGTAGCTGCGCATGGCTTTTTGCATTAACTCTGTCGAAGGTTTCGATGCGCTAAATAACTGCCAATACTTATCGACCGTGTCGCTGTCGTACCACGCGCCAATACCCGCTTTATATAATTGATACCAAGGAAAACGCGGGCCAGGATCATTTTTACGACTTGGCGCAATGTCTGAATGCCCTACAATTTGAGTTGGCCCAATATCTGGATTGCGTTTAAGAATATCTTTGCTTAACGTAATTAATAATTCAATTTGCTTGGCATCATAATCAGGATAAATACACAGCTTGCTTGCATCATTTTGCATTGCAGGCGAACTATGCTCAGGAATATGACATGTAGGCACATTCACTATTTCAATGCCAATGGAGTGATCGTTTAAATCTTCACGTCCTTGCCAGTAACTTCGTCCAGCATGCCATGCGCGATCGTTCTCATCAACAAGTTGAATAATTTCTAATTTATCGTGCGGATAACTTGAATCGCCCGACTCCGGTAATAAATAATGTGAGCTTAAGCCCCCTTCATCCACTAAAGCTCGCATCGACTTTTCGTAATCAATCGCGGTGTAGTGCATTACTAAAAACTTAACGCGATGACTGTAGTTAGCTGACTGGGTAAACGTATATTGATTACTGGCACAACTGACTAAAAGCGCAGCGCCACTGAGATAACACAGCTGTTTAAGTAATGTTTTTAAAGAGGAAAAACTCATAACAGTTTCATACCTGAAGTTTTAAGCATTGACGATTCACTGCAATACAGTAGCAACACCCACTTAACATGTAAAATATTTTATTTTAAGATCCAAGAATAAAAAGCATACATTATCGCTACCTCACTAAAAATGGTGCTATCTCAACAAATAATGTTGTATCTATTATGGAATAAAACTATATTATTCCATCTAAATTAAGAAAAATATTCCAAAGTTAATTCGAGTAAAACAAAAATAATTCGTCGTTTGTACTTAATTTTGCGTCTTGGCGCTTAATATTCTCGATTGAAAGGTTTGTATTACACAAAGAATAAGTTAACTAACAAAGTGAGCCCGAATGTCTACTTTTGTAAAAATTAAAGCCTTACGCCAGTCTTTGTCGAGCAGCGAAGCAAAACTAGCAGATTTCACATTAAACTCGGCCAATGCGATTCGTAATTTATCCTCTGTTGAATTAGCAAAAGTGGTTGGTGTAAGCCAATCAAGCGTGGTTAAGTTTTCACAAAAATTAGGTTACAAAGGGTTTCCTGCTTTTAAGCTAGCCGTTATCGATGCCCTAAACGATGAAAGCAGCGAGCCCAAGTTACACGGTAAAATTACCTTAAACGACTCTCTTGAACAAATTGCCGAAAAATTACTCAGCAGTAAACTGGCCGTTTTAACTGAAACCAAAAACCTTAACGAAGCGCCTGCAATCGAAAAAGCGGTTGAATTATTAAAATCAGCTAAACGTATTCTTATTTGCGGTTTAGGTGGCTCGGCGCTGGTTGCCAAAGATTTCTCTTATAAATTACAAAAGCTAGGAATGCCAGCTATCGCTGAACCAGACGGCCACGCCCAACTTGCCTACGTTGCTACGTTTTCAAAAGGTGACTTGGTTATTGCGATTAGTGAATCGGGGATGACCCGTGAAATTGCTGAGGTCGTTAAACAAGCTAAGAAAAACGACAGCGCAGTGATCTCAGTCACTAAGTTTGGTAGTAGCCCCGTCGCAGACTCAGCAGATGTAAAACTCTACTCTGTTGCTGAAGGTGAATCAGTAAGGCTGTCATCAATTTTAGCCCGAACTGCACAAGATTTTGTCATTGATATTCTGTTCATTGCACTGACTCAATCGAGTCGACAAGGCAGAAAATTACTAGAACATTCTAATGAAGTTGTAGGCGAATTTAAGAATAACTAATTTTTAAATACAGACTATAAACCTAAAAAAGCAGCGAAAGCTGCTTTTTTTATGCCTTTATTTAGCAACTAAATTTGCACCTCACCTTTCTTGTTATGTATTGATTTTTATAAGCTAATAAAAAATAAAGCGTTCATAATTTCTTACAAAAAAGACCCCTCACATTCCGTATGCTCTTAAAAGCAAATGAACACAAACAATTACCCAATAAAGGTAATATATTTTATTCCACAAATAACCGTAAGTAACAAAAAAATATTCTTGACCGATTCTTCTAACAGCTGTTTAATGTATAGGCAACATAATTTTAAAGTTCATAAGTCTCAATTGGGTAAGCAGTCCAACAAAGCATATAAATATAAGGACGGGAAACAATGAAACAACATGCATCCTCACTCGTAATAAGCTCCATAGCTAAAGCGACACATAATGCACTTCGCGCAAAGAAAACAGCTCTAACAGGTGTTGTAATGGCCGCGGCTTTAGCCAGCGCACCAGCCTTTGCTAATTTAACCGGTGGAATCAAGGGTAAAGTATCAACACCAGAGGCACAGCAGTCTCTGGCGGGGATCACGGTAACGGCAAAAAGTAACGTAATGCCGAAACCACGCACTGTTGTGACTCGTGAAGACGGAAGCTACGACTTACCCCAACTAAAACCAGGGACTTATGAACTCACTTTCACCGATAAAAACGGGGTCACTCAAACGATGACCGTTGATGTTTTGCTTGAGCAAACATCGAGCCTTAACGTTACCGTCGGTGGCGCAAATGAAAATGTTGAGGTCATCACCATTACTGGTAGTAAATTATACCGTCAGGGTAAGTCAGCTCTGACCAACTCACTAGGCGAAGAGGCAATCAACAACGTGCCAGTGGGTCAAGACTACCGAGACCTATTAAAACTTGTACCAGGTGTGGAGCTTTCGGCGAACACAGTTTTAGGTCCGTCAGCAGGTGGTTCAGGGGTTGATAACTCATACGGTTTTGATGGCGTAAATGTTTCTATGCCAATGTTTGGTAATTTAGCGTCAGAGCCTTCGACCCATGACGTGGCGTATGTCACCATGGACCGCGGTGGTGCTAAAGCGGTAGGCTTTAACCGTTCAGGTGGCTTCTCAATCAATACAGTATCAAAATCTGGTACTGATGAATTTCACGGTAACGTTGAATACAAAGCACAACCGAAGAGTTTTGTTGCGACCCCTATAGGCGAAGAAAGTTATGAGATGGATAAAAGCTGGTTAACTGCAAGCCTAGGTGGACCGCTGATTGAAGATACACTGTACTTTTATACCTCGTATTATCGCCCTGAAGAAACGAAGGCTAACAAGAATACAGCTTATGGCGAAGTAAAAGACTATGAAAGTATCCGTGACGAATACTTCGGTAAGCTTACATGGGCACCGACCGACGATATTTTAATTAATATTTCACAACGTACCTCTGATAAAGAGGTAAAAGGCGATTCAATAGGCGCTTACGAAACTGACAGTGTATCTGTTGGTAGCAAAGCCGACCAAGATATCTTTACGTTAGATGGCTCTTGGATTTTAGGCTCTGCAACCACCCTGTCATTCCAATACAGCAAGTTTGAATTAGAAACAGGTTCTAAACCAGATACTGAGTTGAGTGTCGTACCTTCGTTAAATAGTCAGCTTGATGTTAACAACCTTACTCAGATGGGCTATTTTTCGGTGCCAAAACCAAGAGAATATGTCTCTAAAGAAGGTTTCACAGAAGAGCAAATCGCTATTTATAATGCCGGAGCTACCGCATTAATTAATACTTATGGCTATCTTGAAGATGGTGTAATGAAAGGCAGCGGTGGTGTTGGCGCTTATTCACAATATGACAATATAAACTTCTATCGTGATTCATTTGAACTCAACTTAGAACATGAATTTGATTGGGGTGACACGTACCATACACTCCACTTTGGTGCCAAATGGGAAGAAAGTGAAGAACAACTTACCCGTTTATCAAATGGCTGGGGGCGCATCTCTTACCTTGGCGGTTTAGTTGATGCTGATGCAGATACGGCAGGCTTTGACCCTGCAGATGCTATATATCGTGCACATGTGCAACAAATGAGTCTGGCAACTGAAGATGGTACAACTGTTTCTGGCATAAACTCAGAAATGCGTAGTATCAATTTTGAAATAAACGATACCATAGAACATGGTGACTGGACTTATAATATCGGTTTACTCGTAAGCCAAGATACGTGGTACGGGCAAGGTTTAAAAGCGAAGTCAGGCACCGTTTCAGGTTATGAGTTGGCTCCAGGACAGAAGTACGAAATGTATAAAACAGACTGGAGTGATATGCTGCAACCTCGTTTAGGTGCAACTTGGACGTACTCAGATGAAGACTCAGTCTTTGCAAATTTCGCAATTTATAATCCTGAAGCGAGTTCACTCGCTCGTGCAGCCTCGTGGGACCGTAATACGCGCTCAGAAATTGAGCTACTTCTAGATGAGTCTGGCAACATTCTTTCTGCATCACCTCGACGTGGTTCATCAGGTAAAGCATTCCAAGAAGGCATGAAACCTCGTCGTATCAATGAATTCACGCTTGGCACAACGAAATATGTGGGCTCTGATTTAGTATTACGTGCTCACGTACGTCACCGTAAAGGTATGCATTTTTGGGAAGATATGCCTAACAATGCACGCTTAACTGATTACTCAGGCGTTGATGCCGAAGGTGTGCCACAACATATCGCAGATAAAGGCCTTTATGTTGAAAACCTTGCCGATATTATCGATGAAATCGGTGGCTCATCGTATGTAATCGCTGAGGTTGATGGCGGCGAAACGAAATACTGGGAAGCCAGTATCGAAGCTGAATACCTAGGTGAAAACAGCTATATCAATGCTTCTTATGTGTGGAGCCATTACTACGGTAATTTCGACCAAGACAATACCACGACAAGTAACGATGCAAATAACTTTATTGGCTCATCATACTATGGTGATGGCCGCGGCCGTTACTCATGGGATAACCGTTACGGCACACTTTCAGGAGATAAGCCGCATAAGGTTAAAGTCTATGGTTACTACACTGTGCCTTGGGAAGCAAACATTGGTGCGTACTTTGTATTCCAGTCTGGTCAAGCTTGGGAAAACTGGGATGGAACTATGTATGGTTATCCGACAAGCCATGTTAGTCGTTATGCAGAACCTGCTGGTTCTCGTAGAACAGCAAGCCACTGGCAACTTGACTTGAACTACACGCAAGACTTTACGTTCTCAGGTGACATGGAACTACAATTCCGTGCTGACTTATTTAATGTCTTTAACCGTCAAACTGGTTACAACAAAAACCCGTATGTACTTGATGAAAACTATGGTGAATCACGCAGTTACTATAATCCACGTAGTTTACAGCTTTCAGTTAACTTCAAGTTCTAAACCAATCAATCCTGTTGGGGGCCGCATATGCGGCCCTTTTTCATCCCTTTTAATCTAAATTGTACAAAACGTTCTTGCTTCATCTAAATGAATGGCCTGCTTCATCAAATAATCAATCTGTACCGTACGTTTAATACCATTCCGCTTAATTAAGTGGCCTATTTTGAGGCAATAAAACCGCGTTGATAACAAGGCAAAAATTTAGTTATTTAGTTGTTCTCGGCAATTGCTCCTGCATTGCTCTACCTCCTGCATCCATGCAGTCGTAAATCAGAAATTTTTAACGCAGGTAGCGACTGGTTTGATCACTCAAAATGATTAAGTATTTTTGCGGATTGGTATAATAGCGTGTTGCTGGCTGTTTTTTGATGTTGCTTGCCAGTGCCAGTCACTAAGTGCTTCACGCGATTCACTAATAAACATGCCTGCGGGGAAACTTTCTAGAAAGGTAATATCTTTGCTATTCCCGTGTTGATCAATCGTAATAATGAAGCGTGCACTGCCCGCTTTTTTGGTCATCTGTGCCACTTTAGGATAACTAGGTTTAGTTACGCGTTTTAATGCCCATAGCTCGATCTGCAGCGCTTTTATCGGCGCTTAAGTCAAGTATACGTGCAGCCTTGCTAGGGACCTGTGAGCAGCCAGAGAGTAAGGCAAATACTGCCGCACAAAAATAGACCTTCATAATACATCCTTTTAATTATTCAGGGCCTAAATTTACCACAGCCGTCAAAAAGTGATAATAAAAAAAAGAGGCAAGTGCCTCTTTTTGAAATATATTTTGTTATTGATACAGTAAATAGGGCTGTCGCTTACGTTTAAATGCCGCAAGCTCAGTTTGCCAACTCTGTTTTATTTGTTGCTCGGTTTGTCCCGCCTCAATCGCTAAACGAAGCTTATCTGTGCCCGCTAACTTATCCATAAACTCAGCACGTTCAAAAAATAACTGCTGTGAATCGGTTAGTTGTTGATAAGCAGCAATAAATAAACTTAAATCTAAGCCATGCATGTTTGAATCACGTAAATCTTGACCAAAAACCTCAACGTCTTTGAATTTAGGGTTCATTGATGCCCCTTTAATCGCACGTGGCGTAAAACTAAACTCTCCTAGTTTTACAGGTGAATAGCCGACGACTTGGAACGGAAAATCAGTTCCACGACCAATGGTTATGGGTGTCGCTTCAAAGAAGCATAATGATGGATAAAGCTGAATAGATTGAGCATTTGGCAAATTAGGGCTTGGTTTTACTGGCAAGTCGTAAGTAATGGTGCGCTTATAATTCGCCACCGGTACCACTGATAGCTGAAGTTCAGCTGCGTTATTTATCCACCCTTCGCCTTTAATCATCTGTGCAAGCTCAGCAACCGTCATACCATGTAAAACGGGAATTTCATGCATCCCCACGAACGAACGGAATTTGGGATCTAAAATTGGCCCATCGACATAAGCAATGTTCGGATTGGGTCTATCAAGAACAATAAATGCTTTACCGTTTTCAGCAGCCGCTTCCATCATATAATGCATTGAACTGATGTATGTATAAAAGCGCACACCGACATCTTGGATATCAAAAATAATAACATCCAGATCAGCCAGTGCTTCTGGGTTCGGTTTTTTATTGCTGCCGTATATAGAAACAACATCGATACCCGTTTTGGCATCTACAGTACTTTTTACATGGGCACCCGCATCATGATCGCCTCGAAAACCATGTTCCGGGGCAAATATTTTACGCACCACAACCCCTTTTTCGAGTAAAAAGTCGACTAAATGTTGACCATTAATTTCTGACGTTTGATTGACAACTAAACCAACGCGCTTGCCTTTAAGTTCTGGCACATAGGCTTGATAGTTAACAGCCCCCACTTGTAATGGTTGTGCTTTTTCTGGCACATTAACTGGCGTTTCCTTACAACCAAGTAATGCTAAACAGCTCACAATTAAAATGGCTAAAAAACGCATTATTCCTCCACCGCTTTACGTAAAAACCCATTCGCTTGGCAAAGCAGCTGTTTTGCCTCATCTGCAGGCTTACCCGTTAATACAATCAAAATAGCTAATTTGGCACTTTGCTCGGCTTGCTTTAAAGCATCGACAGCTTGCTGCTGTGAGCAACTAGTTGCCTGCATCACTATACGAATAGCACGTGCATGGAGCTTTTCGTTACTTGCATTTACATCAACCATCAGGTTTTTATACACTTTACCGGTGCGGATCATACTGGCAGTGCTTAACATATTAAGTACAAGCTTTTGTGCCGTACCCGACTTCATTCGTGTTGAGCCTGTCACAGCTTCTGCCCCTACCACAGGGCAAATACCAATTTGCGGTAAACGCATCACCGCTGAATCGGGGTTACACGTAATGCCCACCGTGACACACCCTAACGACTTAGCATACTCAATTGCAGCACACACGTATGGAGTACGTCCACTGGCAGCGATACCCACAACGATATCTTTTCCTGTAAGGTTCGCATTTTTTAAATCTTCCACACCAAGTGTGGTGCTATCTTCGGCACCCTCAACAGCTTTTTTAAACGCGGTGTCACCGCCAGCAATAATGCCTAAAACCTGCTGTTCGCTCACACTGTAGGTCGGGGCACACTCAACAGCATCAAGAATACCTAAACGGCCGCTAGTGCCTGCGCCTATATAAATAAGTCTGCCACCTTGTTGAAATGCTTCAACAATATGATCTACTGCTAAGCTTATTTGCGGGATAACCAGCTTAACGGCTGCTGCAACCTTGTGATCTTCATTATTGATTTTTGTGAGGATCTCAGTGGTGCTGAGCAGATCGATATCCAAAGTGTCAGGGTTTTGTCCTTCAGAGACAATACCGTTTAATTCTTCAAGTAACTCACTTTGATGCTTAAAGACGTGCTCAGGGCTCATTACGTTGTCCTTTTTCAATAATGTCATGGTAATGCTTTACCGCTAGTATAGCGGCACCAGTTAATGAATCCCCTTTACAAGGAGATAATTCGTTTTGCAATGTAAGTGGCAATAAGTCTTGGCTCACCTTAGCAAGCCCCCCAATTAAAATTACGGGTAACGGCGATGTACCGCGACTTTTATTAATTAACTCAACCACTGACGTCGTGTGCTCAGTTAATACCTTATTGGCTACTTTACATTCGTTTTGTAAGCTAAACACAAGCGGACTAAAACGTGCATAATCCGCGGGTTTGGCTTGTTTAAGCCAATGACTAATTGCTTGACGAGTGCATCCTAGCTGCTCACTCAAGCGAATCGTTAATCGGCTTTTTGGTAAATCGTAACAATCTATATCGTTTAATAAATACTGTACAGCCATTAGACCAATACGCGCGCCGCCACCAAAGTCATCCACAGTAAAACCCCAACCACCGACTAATTTAGCTTGGTTGTTTGATTGTAAACGCGCACCGACAGCACCTGTACCAAGGGCAACAACAACACAAGGTTCCCCCAAATTTGCACCATAAAGCGATGTAATGGCATCACTCTCTATGCGAAGACTTGCAAACTCAATCTCGTAAATTAGCTTGAGCATTACTTTAACTTGCTCAGCTAATGTGGTTGATGCACCTCCGGCGAGGCCCATTACAGCAACGATATCACTGGCCTTTGCACCACTTTGTTCGCAAACGTCTCGAACAACCTTCACAATATTCTCAACTGCTAAATCAAGATCATTCGAAATAGACGCGGGCCCGCCTTGTGAGCGAAACGTCAATTGTGAGGATTGCTCTGTCAGTTCAGCTAAAACTTTAGTACCGCCACCATCAATGGCTAGAACATAACGCACTGTCATTTATGCAAATGCCTCATTACTTGCTTTGGGTTTGCCAACACAACACACTAATGTTGATAACAAGGTGCCAATACATAACTGCCAAGTAAAACCTAAATAAAAGCGCATCGACTCAGGCAATAACCAATCAATCATATAGGGTTGCATTAATAGCGTAACAACAAAACCAACAATTAATGCAGCGAGCACAGAACCTTCACTGCCGCGTTTTGTAAATAACGTTGTGAAATAAACACCCAATAAACCGCTGTACGAAAACACCATAACGCTTAAGGCAAACTTTAATAACGGCATATCACTGTATTGCTGCCAGAAATAGCAAAGTATTGCCATCAACGCCAACGCTAAACTAACTACTGCCATCCCCACTCTACCAGCTTTAACAAAGTGGTGGTCACTCACGTGTTTATTGGCTTTTTCTAGATACGGGCGATATAAATCTTGCACTATCACTGATGACATTGAGCTCAGCCCCGAATTTAATGTTGATATCGCCGCAGCGATTATGCCCACACTAACCAAGCCTTTAATTCCTGCAGGTACTTCATTTAATACGTAATACATAAAAATAGTAATTTTTTCGCCATTAAACTCTTGTACAACCGCCTCTCCAGCCTGATTATTCATAAGTGTTGGTTGCTGATAAACAATATAAAGCAGCATGCCAATGAAGATAAAAATAGCCATAACCGGTATTACCATCAGCACCGATAGCAATAATGCCTTACTGCCTTCTTTTGGACTCTTACAGGTTAATAAACGCTGTGTCATGTCTTGATCAAGGCCAAATGCTGCAATATTTAACAATACAAACCCGGTTAATACAGAGGCCATATTGAATACCCCTGATGGCGTAAAGTCTAAATCAAACTTAAACAAAGCAAGTTTCGAGTCAGCACCAGGAGCGGGTTCATTTAAGGTGGCTATAATGGTCGAGAAATCGGCAGGAATAATATTCAGCAAACACCAAATAACCGCGATCGCTGCACTAACATAAACAACACTCTGTAAAACATCAGAATAGATAACGCTGCGGATCCCGCCTAAAAAGGTATAAAGTAACCCCGCCAGCGCCAGTACTAAGGTCGCTATCACCACACTGTCGGCATGTATATTGCCATATAAAATCATAGCCACCGCGATGGCTGCCATATAAAGACGCGCACCACTGGCAAACACACGACCAAATAAATACATTAAACCGCTACGGCGTTTAGCTTTTGGGCCTATACGCTTTTCTAACAGCTCATACACTGTGTACACTTTTTGTTGGTAAAACTTAGGAATTAAAAATGCCGACACCACAAATGCCGCAATAAACGCCCCTATATTTGTTGCGATATAAGAAAAATCACCTTGATAACCTTGATCAGGGCCACCAATAAAGGTTGCCGCAGATTGCGACGTCGCCAAAACAGAAATAGCCACCATCCAGGTCGGCATGCTATTTCCACCCAAGAAAAAATCTTGGCTTGAGTTGGCACGTTTGCGATTAAACCACCAGCCACTGAGCAATAAAATTGCGCCATAACTTGCGAATACTAACCAATCGAGTAATGCGTAATTTGCACTCATTTATTATCCTAACTCAAACCTTAATGGAATATATTATTCCACTATTACGACAAAAATAAAATACTTTTATTTTATTATTTTTAATTTTCCAGTACCGGCAATTGCCACTGACTTTGTTTTTGCTGATATTGCTGCTTAGTTAAACTCACCAATAATGGTTTTTTACGCTCATCAAGCCAAGCTAATAAGGTATCCATATCGGTTTCGGTCATCGCTGTACATCCTGCTGTTGGTTTACTGGGCGCACGCCATAAATGCATAAAAATACAACTGCCCGCCCCATCGACATTGTAAGGATTGTGCTTTACCACGATCCCCTTTTTATATAAGTCGTCTTGGCTGTAAATATCACGGCGCATCCATTCAGATGAGTTTTTTACCGCAGCGTCTCCCACTTCTGACTTATCAACGAGTTGGTTGTAAAAAGGAGACCCTTTTACATCAATGCAGTAATCGTTAGCAGTCATAGCTTGATAGCTAAGATTCGTTTGTAATGTGTCTAAGTAACCAAATGCAGTACCTAGTTCAAAGATACCCGCTGGCGCTTTGCCATCCCCCTCTTGTTTTTGCAAACCAGCTTGCGCTGGATGTAAGCCAACACCCCAAGCAAGCCCAGTACGCCCAAGCACAACAGCGTGTTGATCACCTTGTTGTTGCCATTGTCGCCCTTTTTTTTCAAAGCGATAAAGCGTCGCATCAATTGCGTCACTGTCATTGGCTACAACCACAACTAATTGTTGATGTGTATTATCAATCACAGGCGTGTACTGCTGCGAGCTTGCACAGGCGGTTAAACTCATTGCTGCAACAAAACTAAAGATTTTTTTCATTCTGGCCACACTCCATTTGTTATCAGTTCAAGACCGTTGATTAATTCAATACCAAGACCTGGGGCATCCGAAAGCGTGATCTGTGGGCCATTAAATTCAACCCCACCTTGCACCGGATCATACTGGCCAAGGGCTGGACCATCTAAATCAATTTTACTAATTTGTTGGGCTTTTGCGGATGCTAAATGTGCAGCACCCGCCACAGCAATACTGCCCTCAAGCATACAACCAATCATACACTGCGCTTGATACTGCGCAGTGATATTGGCTATTTCAATCGCACGGCTCAACCCACCGGTTTTCATCAGCTTAATATTAATAATATCAACGGCGCCAAGCTCTAAAAGCTGAATAACCTGCTGAGGAGAAAAAGCACTCTCGTCGGCCATAATCGGTGTATTAACACGATCAGTAATGTATTTTAGTCCTTGGATGTCGTTACTTTTAACAGGCTGCTCTACAAGCTCAAGCACGACTCCGGCGTGTTCTAGTTGCTGTAAGGCCTGCACTGTTTGCTTAGCACTCCAGCCTTGATTAACATCAAGACGCAAGAGTGCTTTGCTTGCAAAGCCCGCATAAATTGCTTTAACACGCTCAATGTCTTGATTCAGGTTATTGCCGATTTTAACTTTTAATACATCGAAACCTTGATCAACTGCGAGCTGGCAGTCGCTGAGCATCTTATCGATATTATCAACACTGATAGTGATATCTGTTTTAAGCTTTGATTGCCCGCCACCGAGTAATTTATACAATGGCGCTTTATAAAGCTTGCCCCATAAATCATAAACAGCAATTTCTAGCGCCGCTTTTGCGCTACTATTACCGACTACTGTCGTTTGTATAATATGGGTGAGCTGATTAATATTTTCTATTTCGAGGCCCAATAATTTCGGCGCAATAAACTGCTTAATAACGCTTATCATGCCTTGGTGAGTATCCCCTGTAATAACTGGGGTTGATGCTGCTGAACCATAACCAATCTGGCCGCAGTGAGTCTCGATGATCACCACTAAATCTTCTATAAAACTAACTTCTCTCAACGCCGTTTTGAATGGGGTCACTAATGGCACTTTGAGCTTTGCAAAACGAATTGCTTTAATTTTCATACAGGCCTCTAGCGAATACGTTTAATGTTGTACACACGGTCTAAATAGCTGGTTTCTTGCGAGAGTCTTAACGGCAATAATGGAGTAACCGATACCCCATTTAGAGCACTGCTGTAAAAACTACCATCGCCTTTGTTGTAGCCAAGCCCTTTCACGTCGTGAATTACGTACGGCTCACCTTGGTGTTCACCTAAATACATCATCACATGACCTGGAATATAAATTAAATCACCAATTGCCATATTCTTAACAACGGATAATTTAGACGCTTCATTGGCATTTTTATCAAAGCGGCTATTTTTACCGTACTCACTGCTCCCTTGCTGACCGGAGTTACGTGGCATGAGTAAACCAAAACTTTTATAAATTTCACCCACAAAACCAGTGCAATCTCGGCCATTGTAATCGTGCCCCCATCCATACCGCTCACCTAAAAACTTAAAGCCTTGCTTAATCAGGTTTTGTTCGGTGTAGGCGAGGTAACCGATATTTACATCTGCGGTTTTACTGATCATTGCTGGCTTTATGGCTAATTGGCCATTTTCATCGCGCGTTGGTAATTGCACAATATGGCTGGCATAGGTATTTTGCCCATTCAGTAAGTAAGGAACTTGCTCGTTATCAACAAGGGGTAAACGCACCCCCATATCAAGCTGAACTTCTGAGCGTGCATCATCATTAGGCACATAAGCAGTGTGCACTTTAGCGCCAGTGATGACTAAAAAGTTTTCTTGGTCACGGTACGCTTTAATTTTATCAGCATCGGCAAAAGCAATATCCTCAGCGGGCGTCCACGCTAAATAGTTATAAGCACGCACTAAAAGCCACTTTTTATCCGCGCTTTGATGCAAGACAGCGACACTCTCTCCCGGAAACATGCCACTTTCTTGAAAGCGATCTAGGTCGTGATCTAAGCCACTGTTGAGCACCCGTTCCCACGTTGGAAAGGTCCGTAATGACGTACGCTTCACCACCACACCAAAGCGAACTAAGTTAGTACTCGCAACCTTATTAATATTTAAATTTGCCTGATATTTAGCAAAATCTTTCGCTGTTAATTGACGTCCGTCAGTAAAAAAGCGCGGGCTTTTTGGCACTGAGCTGGCTTGATTAATTAAACTGGTGAGCTCAGTTTTAGACAACGACTTTTGAAATGAAAGTGGGTCAACAATGTATTTATTATCTTTAATAAGTTTTTCATTAAAAGCCTGAATTTGCGCATTACTCATGATCATTTTTGCCGATGCGCCTTGCTGCAACCAATAACTAGGTGACAACTGTGACTGAGTGACGGCTATCACATCTGACTGCCACCCTTCGGCATGCATAGGTGAGCTAAAGGCAACACCTAGGCTAATTGATAAAGCGATAATTGAACGACGCATATGTGTTCCTTAATACTTATTGAGCGCGTGAATCTAATAGTTTTGTAAAAGCTGCCTGCAAATTTTGCTGCATTAGCTTGCCTACTTTTGGCAAGTGGGCTTCCTCTGCACCAGGGGTTGCTTGCTGAATACTCAAGGTAAACTCGCGACCGCCATTAATTTGCCCCAAGCAAACATGAGCGAGCATAACCGTTTCGGTCGCAGAGCGAGTTTCACTTGGGCCCCAGCCGATTTTTTGCCACACTCGCCACTGCCCATTTGTCGCGGTATCAAGTACTTCTTTTGCCGAGCGTGTATCATTGGGTGCAATCGCTTTTGCAAGTGCATTAGTCACAAGATGACTGATGCCAATCATCATACCACCTCCGCCAGCCTGTTGTTCGCTATGACCTGTGCCATTAAGGAGTACATCTACATCGCTACTTTGCAAATACGGCATACGGGTACTGGGTTCACGGTCGTGACTAACAAGGCGTTTTAACCATTCAGCTTGTGCCAAGGTAGTCATTGCCTTATTACCCGTTAAACCGCAGTTATCACAACGGTAACTTAAATAACCAGGATCATCACGATTTGCTTTGTAATGGCTGATCTTTGCATCATGTTCTGGGTGTGCAGGGTCATGCCAATATTCATCAGATGGCATAAACTGCTCACCGCCATAGGCACCATTAAATAATAAACCAGGGGTTTCGAGCTTTAACCAGTCATTATAAAAGAAGCTTTGTAATGTATTGCGCCCAGCAACATTAATAAAATAACTCGCGATTGCATTTGAATTGCCATCCGCTTTTCCAAATGGCTCATAGCTATTTACGCTACTAATTAAATCAGCCAAGGGAGTATCACCAGCCAGTGCGTGCGCACCTAATTTAGGCTGCTCTTTTCTCACGGTAGCGACAGCACCTGTGAAGGCTTGAATCTTTGATGAGCTCCACGGCTCATAAAGCTCATTGTGCGTGCCATCGCTTAAGTAACGGTAAGCAAGTGCCCCACCTCTTACCTGATAATCAATAACAAGCAATTTTCCTTGCTGTTGAGACGGAGAAAAATATTGCCAATCCGCGGCAATTCGAGACTGCCAATCAGGTTGCTGATAAGCCACTTGGTCAGCACTTTTATAGCCTTTTCCAGCCCCATTATTAGTGAGACTTAAACAACCGGTATTATTTAAATCACGTGGCATGATTGCAGGTGCCATCATCACTTCGGCAAAAAACTGCTCGTCAGTCATTGTGTCCACGGGGTTATTCGCGTGACAGCCAACTAACAGAAAAAGGCTACTACACAGCGTAAAATTGAGAGAGCGTAAACGCATGGTGTGCATAAAATAAAATTCCCACTTATTTTTATTTTTGGAATATTTTATTAAATTTAACACAAATTTCCCATGAAGCAAATTAACTCAGCTTTATTACGATTCATCTATTCTGCATCCAAAAAAATGACTTACGCGTATATACTTTTAATACCAAATAGAAAAGGGATTTATAAAATGAAAAAGTTATGCTTTATTGCGGGCTGTCTAAGCTGTTCTGGTGGCGCATTTGCTAATATTGAAAAAATTACCGTATATGGCCACCGCACTGGCTTAATCGGTGAATCAATCAGCGCCTCAAGTGGCATTATTGGCCAAGGTGAGATTGAAAATAGACCCATGCTCAGAAGCACAGAGCTACTTGAGTTAATCCCTGGTATGGCCGTTACTCAACACAGTGGTTCAGGTAAAGCAAATCAATACTTTATTCGTGGTTTTAACCTTGACCATGGTACAGACTTTTCAACCAATATTGATGGTATGCCAATCAATATGCGCAGCCATGGACATGGTCAAGGCTATACAGACTTGAACTTTATTATTCCCGAAACGATTGCCACAGTCAGTTATCAAAAAGGCAGTTACGATGCCAAGCAAGGTGACTTTTCAACTGCGGGCAGCGCCTACTTTCACCTGACAGATAACCCAAAGCATCAACAGTTAGATTTCACTATTGGTGAGGATAACTATTTACGCGCGGTTGCTTTAGGCAGCATTCCACTTGGTAATAGTAAACTTATTGGCGCCACAGAATGGCAAGGTTACGACGGGCCATGGCAAGACATTAAAGAAAGTGTAAATAAAAAGAACGCCCTCCTTCGTTTAGTTAATGAGTCTAAGCACGGTAACCTATCCATCAGTGCTATGGCATATGATAATACGTGGAATTCGGCTGACCAAATTCCGCAACGCGCCGTTGATCAAGGTATCATTTCATCGCTGGGCTCTTTGGACACCACATTAGGTGGCAGCTCTAGTCGCTATAGCTTATCGGCTAATTGGCAAAACGAACACCTCACAGCTAATGCCTATGTAATTGATTACAAACTGAACTTGTATTCTAATTTCTCGTATTTTCTTAATGATCCTGTTAATGGCGACCAATTTAATCAACGTGATAATCGTACGGTGTCTGGCGGGGCAATCAGTTATCAATTTTCGGATGTTTTAGGCTCTATTTTACTGAATCATGATGTAGGTGTTGAACTTCGTAACGATAACATTGATAACGTAGGACTGTATAACACACAGTCGAGAAATTACTTATCAACCGTACGTGAAGACCGTGTTGACGAAACAAGTTATGCTGCTTATTGGCAAACCCAACTTACTATGAGCCCTCAATTAGAGGCCACTGTAGGCGTACGCTATGACTATATTGATGCGAGCGTTAACAGCGATAATCACTTAAATTCAGGCGATGCAAATGACGATTTACTCGGTTTCAAAGCAAGCCTAACTTATTTATTCAACGAGAACGTAGCGGGTTATGCCAACTGGGGGCAATCGTTTCATTCTAACGATGCACGCGGCGCAACAATTCAACAAGACCCTTTAACCCTTGCAGCCACGGATACCGTTGATTTGCTGGTTAAAAGTAATGGTGCTGAGTTGGGCATGCGCTACTTTGATGAAAAGCACTTTAACTTTTCAGCGGCACTGTGGTGGCTTTCACTTGACTCAGAACTCCTCTTTGTTGGTGATGCAGGCAATACTGAAGCCAGTGATGCATCAACACGTTACGGATTAGAACTAAGCGCTTACTATTGGCTAGCCGAGACACTTAGCCTTGATGCTGAAGCATCGTTTACACATTCACGCCTAGACATAGATAGCCAGAACGACCGCATTGAAGGGGCTGTGCCAGTAGTTGCCAGTGCTGGGGTAAACTGGCACATAACAGAGCAATGGCAAACATCGTTGCGTCTTCGCCATATAGGTAAACGCATGCTCAATGATGATGGCAGTCAACGTTCAGAGCCTTTGACCGTCGTTAACGGTTTAGTTAGTTACCAACATACTCACTGGAAAGTCGGCTTAGAGCTACTTAATCTATTCGATAGCAGTGATCATGATATCGATTACTATTATGCATCACGCTTACCGACTGAGCCCGCAGGGGGAATAGAAGATAATCACTACCACCCCATAGAGCCACGTACGCTTAGATTCAACGTCAGTTTACTCTTTTAGAGAACCTGGTCTGTGTACTTTTGCAAGTTAGTGATTAGGTCACGGTAAAGCGATACACTGTTATCTTTGATGCGGTCGAGGAAAAAGTCGTCAGTAATGCGAGTTATTTGCTGGCGCTTGTTCTTATCACTTAACTTACTGCCAACAATTCCTATTAGTTCAGAAATTTTTAACGCAGGTAGCGACTGGTTTAATCACTCAAAATGATTAAGTATTTTTGCAAAATGGTATAATACCATTCCGCTTAATTAAGTGGTCTATTTTGAGGCAATAAAACCGCGTTGATAACAAGGCAAAAATTTAGTTATTTAGTTGTTCTAAATCAGAAATTTTTAACGCAGGTAGCGACTGGTTTGATCACTCAAAATGATTAAGTATTTTTGCGGATTGGTATAATACCGCGGCTGCGGATTTCGGGCACAAAAAAACCGACTTTCGTCGGTTTATGTCACTTTCAGAGTGAAAGTGGCGGACGCGGGAGGATTCGAACCTCCGACCGCCTGGTTCGTAGCCAGGTACTCTATCCAGCTGAGCTACGCGTCCGCAATAGTTCTGCTTATTTACGTCTTGCAATGACGGTGTCGTTTAAACACAAAAAAACCGACAGTTTGTCGGTTTATGCTTTCTTACATTGCTGTATGAATGTATAGAAAGTGGTGGGCGCAGGAGGATTCGAACCTCCGACCGCCTGGTTCGTAGCCAGGTACTCTATCCAGCTGAGCTATGCGCCCACATTCTATTCTAGTTAGTTTAAGTCTCACTAAGACTTTTCAAAAGTGGTGGGCGCAGGAGGATTCGAACCTCCGACCGCCTGGTTCGTAGCCAGGTACTCTATCCAGCTGAGCTATGCGCCCACATTTTGATGTTAGTAAAGGATGGTGGGCGCAGGAGGATTCGAACCTCCGACCGCCTGGTTCGTAGCCAGGTACTCTATCCAGCTGAGCTATGCGCCCATTCTTTACTTTACAAGATAACCATTTAAAAAATGGTGGAGAAGGAGGGATTCGAACCCTCGATAGAGCTACAAACCCTATACTCCCTTAGCAGGGGAGCGCCTTCGGCCACTCGGCCACCTCTCCGTCTTGTGGGGCGTATAATAAAGATTTCAGAAAATATGTCAAACACTTTTCAAGGAAAATCGCACAGATGGTTATAGATTGTCCACTACGGGTAAAAACAACAAACTTTTGCTCAGCCTTTGACCGGTTTTGCTTTTTGTCTGAACGAATCGATGCCCGTTAATGGGATATGCTCATCGGTTATTTCTGCTAAATATTGATCCTGATAGCCTAGTTGTTGAAACTCGGCGATGCAGGCACGATAAAAAGCTTCACGTTGCTCATCGCTTTTACTGGTGTCTGTCTGCAACTGCACAGGCTTTTTTGTCATTATAATTAAGTCCACTAATACGTTGAACGACATTTGTACAATGTTCTCATACTCGTATTAAAAAAACACCACTGTAATTACGAACAAAAGGCGATGTTTAACACTTTTACTACAACAACAACGCAGACTTAATCAGTATTTCTTTTTTTATCAATTAATTATAAATCAGTAGTCACAGAGCTCAACGTTTAAAATCAGAAATTTCCGATAATAAAAACGCCGCTAAAAAGCGGCGTTTATTAGAGTCTTAGTACTGATTAATCAGCTTGCGGACGCATATGAGGGAATAAAATAACGTCTTTAATCGTTGATGAGTCTGTAAATAGCATCACCAAACGGTCAATACCAATGCCCTCGCCTGCTGTTGGCGGTAAGCCGTACTCTAATGCACGAATGTAGTCTTCGTCGTAGTGCATTGCTTCATCATCACCCGCGTCTTTCTCTTCAACTTGACGAGAGAAACGTTCTGCTTGGTCTTGTGCATCATTTAGCTCAGAGAAACCATTTGCAAGCTCACGACCCCCTACAAAGAACTCAAAACGGTCAGTAACAAATGGGTTTTCATCGTTACGACGAGCCAGTGGCGACACTTCCCAAGGGTATGCCGTAATAAATGTAGGTTGAATTAACTTATGCTCTGCAGTCTCTTCGAAGATTTCACACAAGAACTTACCTGGGCCCCATACACAGTTTTCAGGTACTTTAACGTGAACTTGCTTCGCATACGCTTTAAGCTCTTCAAAATGATTTTCTGGGTCATTAAATACAGCCGCATCAAAGTCAGGGTTGTACTTAAGGATAGCTTCGCTCATTGTTAAACGTGCGAAAGGCTTACCAAAGTCATACTCTACAGAGTCAACTACGTCGCCATGCTCGTTTTTCGTTGTGTTAACAACGATTGGTGAACCCAGTACGTCTGTTGCAACTGTACGTAGCATATCTTCAGTGATGTTCATTAAGTCGATGTAATCAGCGTATGCTTGGTAGAACTCAATCATCGTGAATTCTGGATTATGACGCGTCGATAAACCTTCGTTACGGAAGTTACGGTTGATTTCGAATACACGCTCAAAGCCACCCACAACTAAACGTTTTAAGTAAAGCTCTGGCGCAATACGTAAATACATATCGATATCAAGTGCATTGTGATGCGTTACGAATGGGCGTGCAGACGCACCACCAGGGATAACCTGTAGCATAGGCGTTTCAACTTCCATGAAATCACGGTCTGCTAAGAAACGACGAATACCTTCTACCACTTTTGAACGAATACGGAATGTCTCACGCGTCGCTTCATTGGTGATTAAATCAACATAACGTTGACGGTATTTTGTTTCTTGGTCTGATAGACCATGAAATTTCTCTGGTAATGGACGCAGTGACTTAGTCAGTAGCTCATACTCAGTCATTTCGACGTATAAATCGCCTTTGCCTGATTTATTTAGCGCACCTTTAACACCGATGATGTCACCGATATCAAGTTGGCCGTATTTTGCTTTTAATTCTTTTTGTACGTCTTTTGATGCGTATGCTTGAATTTGACCTTTCATGTCTTGTAACGCAAGGAAAGGACCACGTTTAGCAAGGATACGACCTGCTACTGAAACTACATGTTGCTCAGCAACTAATTCTTCTTTCGATTTATCACCAAACTCAGCTTGCAAATCAGCCGTGTAATGTTCACGACGGAATTGGTTTGGATGACCGTTGGCTGGGCAATTTTCGCGAATAGCGTCTAATTTGCCGCGACGCTCAGCGATTAACTTATTTTCGTCTTGGATTTGATCAGTCATTTTTTAGCTCTTTTTTAGCTTGGTGGTTATAGGCCAGATTTAAGGCTGGCTTCAATAAATTTATCTAAATCGCCGTCAAGAACCGCTTGAGTATTGCGGTTTTCAACGCCCGTTCGTAAGTCTTTAATGCGCGAGTCATCAAGCACGTATGAACGAATTTGACTTCCCCAGCCAATGTCTGATTTTGCATCTTCTTGGCTTTGCTTCTCGGCATTTTGTTTTTGCAACTCAAGCTCAAACAATTTCGCTTTTAACTGCTTCATTGCTTGGTCTTTATTTTTATGCTGCGAACGCTCATTTTGGCACTGCACAACCGTATTGGTTGGTAAATGCGTAATACGTACTGCTGATTCGGTGGTATTTACGTGCTGACCACCCGCACCCGACGCGCGATATACGTCAATACGTAAGTCGGCGGGGTTAATAGCAATTTCAATATTATCGTCAATTTCTGGGTACACGAAAGCAGACGCAAACGAGGTATGACGACGACCGCTTGAATCAAACGGGCTTTTACGCACTAAACGGTGCACACCCGTTTCAGTTCGTAACCAGCCATATGCATATTCGCCAACAAAGCGAACTGTCGCCCCTTTAATACCAGCCACATCACCGTCGGTTGCTTCAACAAGCTCAACTTTAAAGCCTTTCGCTTCACCCCAACGTAAATACATGCGCAGTAGCATATTACACCAGTCTTGCGCTTCAGTACCGCCAGAACCCGATTGTAAATCTAAGTACGCGTCGTTTTGGTCATGGGCACCTGAGAACATACGACGGAACTCAAGCTTTTCTAGTTGCGCATTTAAATCGGCTAATTCAGCCTCGGCTTCAGCAAAGGTTTCCTCATCTTCGGCTTCAACAGCAAGTTCAACTAAGCCTTCAACATCTTCAGTACCGGCCACTAAATTATCAATGGTCTCAACGATAGCTTCTAATGCCGACTTTTCACGGCCAAGGGCTTGAGCACGCTCAGGCTCATTCCACACTGCTGAATCTTCAAGTTCTGCGTTAACTTCTTCTAACCGCTCTTTTTTAAGAGGGTAGTCAAAGGTACCCCCGAAGCAGTTCAGTACGTTCGCGAATTTCCTTGATTTGATTAATCACAGGATTCACTTCAAACATGTACATTACTCCAAAATGGCTGATTTACCGCGCACAGCTCTCAAGATGAATTACGGTAAAATATCTACAAATATTAAAAACGCCCGATTTTAACAAAAAACCGAGCGTTTTATTAGCCTTTTATGTCGATTATAGCGATATTTTTATGTCGCTTTTTGTAGCTCTCGAATAATCAGTTGTAACGAGAATTTGCCACGGAATTCATTTATATCGAGTTGGTAGGCAGCTTTAACATAGCGTGCTTCGGTATCGGGCCAGGCACGCACATCGACACCAAATGCAATACCATCAACCAAACGTCCAGATTGATGCTTTAACACGAGTTTTAAGTGCTTTTCACCTACAATACGTTGTTGAATAATCTCGAATAGGTGCTCGAATACCGGCTCGGGAAATTGCTGTCCCCATGGCCCTGCATTTTTTAACAGGTTGGCAAACTCCATCGAAAAACACTCATTTGGCAACTCGCCGTCGGTCAACAAAATACTTTGTTTATGCTCATCGGTCAGTGTGTCGGTGACCATACGCTCAAACACAGCTTTAAACTCGGGAAAACTCTGCTCATTAATGCTCAAGCCGGCTGCCATTGCATGCCCCCCAAACTTACTGATTAAGTGTGGGTGTAGAGTATTCACTCGTTCAAGTAAGTCACGCATATGCAGACCTTCAATTGAACGACATGAGCCTTTTATTTCACCGTTATCGCCCGCGGCAAAAATAATCGTAGGCCGGTGATATTTCTCTTTTAAACGCCCCGCTAATATACCAATTACCCCTTGATGCCAGTCAGCTTGATACAAGCAAATCGCATCGGGGATAGCGTCGGTTTTAAAGGCAAGGCGATCGAGCACGGCCTGCGCCTCAACCTGCATGCCCTGCTCTATTTCGCGGCGCTCATGATTAAGGCTGTCGAGTTCACTGGCAATACGGCGAGCTTGATTTATGTCGTTTGATAACAAGCACGCGATGCCTAAGCTCATGTCATCTAAACGCCCTGCAGCGTTTAAGCGAGGAGCCAATGAAAAGCCAAAGTCACTGGCACTTAAACGTGCCGCATTTCGATTAGCCACTTCAATTAAAGCGCTTATTCCCGGACGAGTTTTACCACTGCGAATACGTGCTAATCCTTGGTGAACCAACGTACGATTATTAGCATCAAGCGCAACGACATCAGCCACCGTACCAAGGGCGACAATATCAAGTAACTCAGCAAGGTTTGGCATTGGACTATGCTCAAAGGCCCCTTGTTCGCGTAAGTGGCTGCGCAGCGCAATTAATAAATAAAATGCCACGCCTACACCGGCAATCGATTTAGATGGGAACTGACAATCATGGCGGTTAGGGTTCACGATAGCATCTGCATTAGGCAGCGTATCCCCTTGTAAATGATGATCTGTAACCAGTACCTTAATACCGGCGCGCTTCACAATCGCAATGCCATCAATGCACGAAATACCATTATCCACTGTAATAACCAGCTCAGGCTTCATTTCAACAATTTGCGCCGCCAGTGCGGGGCTTAAGCCATAACCAAGGCTAAACCTATCAGGCACTAAATAGTCAAGGTTGTTAAACCCAAACATGGCCAAGCCTTGCATTAAAGTGGCCGTACTGGTTGCACCATCGGCGTCGAAGTCACCGACAATTAATACTCGCTGTTGTTCTGCGAGTGCCTGTTGCAGTAATAATACGGCTTTGTCTATGTCTTTAAATAATTTAAAGTCATGCAGGGTCGCTGCACTGTTATCTAATTCATTGGCATCTTTTACCTGGCGCGAGGCATAAATTTGCTTAATAACGGGATGTAAGTGTTGAGGAAGGTATGAGTCATCGACACGGGGACGAACTTGGATTATTTTTTCCATGTTGGAAGTATTACTTTAGTTAGCTTAAAGCGAATAAAAGGCCTACCTAAGGTAGGCCTATTTATAAAAAGATTATGAAGATGTTTTTGGTAAGGCATCAAGCGCTTGGCTAATTTGTGCTGCTGATTGATAACCTGGGATCATCGTTCCATCTTCTAAAATAATTGCAGGTGTACCCGACATACCAAAGCTTTGGCCTAATTGATAATGCTCAGCAATAGGGGCACTGCATCCTTCTACCTTGGCAACCTCTGCACCGGCTTTGGCTTCAGTTAGTGCTTCTGCTGGGTCTTTTGCACACCACACATTCATTAAGTCTTCGTAACCTTTACCGCGTAAACCGCCACGAGGGAAAGCTAGGTATTTTACGGTGATGCCCGCTTCTAAGAAATCGTCTAATTCGCGGTGTAATTTACGACAGTAACCGCATGTAATATCGGTGAATACAGTAATTGAATGTTTTTCATTTTTTGCTTTATAAACAATCATTGAATCTTCGTATTCAGCCACACCCGCCTTACGTACATCACTTAATGCGTGCTCAGTGAGATTGACGCGATTTTGAAGATCAATCAGCGTACCTTGCATTAAAAATTGACCGTCAGGGCTTGCGTAAAGTACCCCCTTGTCAGTAATTAGCTCTTTAAGGCCAGCAACAGGGCTTGGGTTTACTTTTTTAACCGTAACACCTAACTCAGCAAATTTAGCAATAATTGGCGCATCTGCAGCGTCGGTGGTCGACACACCATTTGCAAACACACTTAAACTCGTACCAAGCAGTGCCGTGGCTAAAACTAACTTTTTCATAACTATCCTATATCCTGATCATTTATTATATAGACCGGTACATCTTTAAAAATCTTGCACTAAGCACGTGGATGATGTTGCTCGTGTACCGACTTCAATCTCTCATTCGCTACATGGGTATAAATCTGTGTTGTTGATAAGTCACTGTGACCTAACATCATTTGCACGACACGAAGATCAGCCCCATGATTCAGCAAATGCGTTGCAAACGCATGTCGAAGCGTATGCGGTGATAACGGCGATTCAACTGATGCCAAAATAGCATAGTGTTTGATACGATGCCAAAAAGTTTGTCGCGTCATGCCAATCCCTCTCTTAGATGGGAACACAAAGTCAGTTGCATGCTTGATCATCTGCGCGCGGCCAACTTTTAAAAAGCGCTCAAGCCAATACATCGCTTCTTCACCAAGCGGCACTAAACGCTCTTTATTTCCCTTACCTTTGACGAACACAACTGCTTGGCGCAAGTTAATTTGCTCCATCCTAAGCCCTACCAGCTCAGTGACGCGCAGACCCGTTGCGTATAAAAGCTCCAACATCGCTTTATCGCGCAGCCCCATAGGCTCTTCAATATTAGGCGCAGCGAGTAGTGCTTCAACCTCAGCCTCAGACAGAGTTTTGGGTAATGACTGCCCTGCTTTTGGCTGTGCAATATTCAGCATTGGCGAATCAGCAATGGCTTTTTCACGTACAAAGTATTGGTAAAAACGTTTAAGCGCACTGATGCTGCGCGCAGTGCTGCGTGATTTAAGCCCTAAATCAACTCGGTATGCCAAGTATGCTTCAATATCTTCACTGCTGACAGCCAGTAGATCTTTGTCTTTTAAAAACTGACAAAACTTATCAAGATCGCTGCGATATGCCATCAATGTGTTTTCACTGACCCCTTGCTCAAGGTACAAAATATCTAAAAACAGCTCTAAATGTTCGGCATTGTTTGACGTTATTGCTACTTTTTCAGCTGTGAAATTATTTTCAGCCACGCGTATTGTCATCCTTATCAAGGTATCAATTAAAAAAGCCTTACGGTAAAATAGTATCAAACTACAGGAAGATAGATACTAAAAGCAGCTTGAGTAACTATCATATCAAGCAAATAGACGGTGATAAATACGATGCAGATTGGTTTATTTTATGGTTCTACTACTTGCTATACAGAAATAGCGGCAGAGAAAATTCGCGATATTATCGGGCAAGATGTTGTCAGCTTACACAATATCAAAGATGAGCCATTAAAAAATGCAGAACAATTCGATTTCGTTATCTTCGGCATTTCAACGTGGGATTTTGGTGAGTTACAAGAAGATTGGGAATCTATTTGGGACGACATCAAAGAGGTGAATCTAAACGGTAAAACCGTGGCCCTTTTTGGCATGGGCGATCAGCAAGGTTATGGCCAGTGGTTTCAAGATGCTTTGGGTATGCTACACGACGAAATTTGCCATCAAGATATTACCTTCTTAGGTCTATGGCCTAACGATGAAAGCTATGAATTTGAAGCGTCAAAAGCTCTCACAAATGAGGGTAAACACTTTGTTGGATTGGCACTTGATGAAGACAGCCAATATGAACTCAGCGATGAACGTATTGCTAATTGGGTTGAGCAGGTGATGACTGAATACAGCGAGACCCTGTAATATTCACTCCCTAATTAAGTGAATTGCTGCATAACCCATTTATTTATTAAAACGCCAAGCATTGCTTGGCGTTTTAATGTCAGGCTATTCAACACGCTGCCAGTATTGGTTGCGGTAGAAAAAGGCGATATAACCGCGTACTTCAAGCACTTTTCCCTGTTCTTTAGGGGTGAGCTTTAAGGTGTAGGTTTTGCCATTATTAGGGTCAAGAATTTCACCGTCTTGCCAACTGCCATCGCCCGCTTCTTTCGCGCCATCGATAATGGCCATTCCCAAAATTGGCTTATTTTTTTTATCGCCTTTACATGCATCACATATTGCATCTTGTTTGGCTGGGTTAAGAATTTTTTCAACTTCACCAATAAGTACACCGTTTTGCTCACGAATGCGTACCAAAGATTTAGCTTCATTGGTTTCTTCGTCAATGGTTTTCCAAAGCCCGACAGGGCTCATTGCAGCGACGCTTAATTGAGAAAATAAAAGGGCTGATAAAGCGATTGTGAGTCGTAACATAAAATACTCGCATAAAATTTAAGGCCTTATTACTATATCAGGGCTTGGTAAAACACACCATTTTGCTATGATCAGAAAAAGACAACACATTGCGAGGGAACACAATGAGTCAATATACGTTACTTACCGGAGATATTGTCAGCTTCGACAATAATCAAGTCACCCCAATTAAAGCAGATGGCGAGATTAAAACAAACCGCTTTGGTGAGTCATTATTTATTCCGCATAGCGCTAAAACCGCCGTAGAGCTTGGTAAACTCGACGATAATTTATTTAACTTAAACAAATTAATGCGCTCTGGGTATGCCGACCCCTGCCCTGCCACACGCGTGCTAATAGAAACCAAAGATCCTTTACCTGATATCGATGGCTTATTGATAAAACGCCGTTTTAGTATCATTGATTTTTGCAGTGCTGAAATAGAAAAACAGCACACAAAAGCAGTCTTAGATGCCTTGCTTGAGCTTGAGCATGTTCAACAAATTCAACTTGATGAAGTAATGCAGCTGCAACCTCCCGTGCAATTAAGTGCAAAATAGAGGTACAATCAACGCATCAATATGCCATACCAATTCGCTTAATTAAGTGCGCTATTTTGGGGCGATAAAACCTCGTTGAAAACAAGGCAAAGGTTTCGTTATTTAGTTGTTCTCGGCAATTGCTCCTGCATTGCTCTGCATCCATGCAGTCGTAAATCAGCAATCTTTAAAACAGGTCGCAACCGGTTTAATCCCTCAAAATAATTAAGCATTTTTTGCGAATTGGAACCATACGGCAGCTTCATTAGTAAAAGGATAAACAATGAAAAATGCGCTATTTTTACTCTTTGCAACAACGCTGCTTGTAGGGTGTGAGGAATTAGAAGTCGAGGAAAGTCATGATTTTGGCAACCAGATGTATGAGAACAAGTATACATTGATAAACACCACCGCCTTAGAGGTTGACTACTCCATGGCAAATACCGACCTGTTTGGTAACGCAAGAGAAGTCAGTGATGCGCAATATTATGTAGACACGCTCGCATCAGATTCATTACCTGTTGATATAACACACCTTCACAATGAACGACGCCGTATTTCATTTTATGTAGAAGATCACAGTGAAGCGAGCAACTTCGCAGAGCAAATGTATCAAGTGGACAACGACCAGCCTTACCATTTTGTCGCCTGGCAAAGTGGAGAAAAGCTGCGTTTAACGCTCATAAAACAGACTCAAAGTAACAAAGAGGGCTTTTTTGCCGTCCGCTTTCTTGCCACCGAAAACATTCGCTTAAAAATAGAGAATCAAATAGTTAACCTATATCAAAATCAATTAAGTACGTGGTATCACACTGATGACTGCGCAGATGATATTAAAGTCTCTCGACTGAATGATGAAGGTAAGCGTGTTGATGAATCAGTTGCCATTTGTCATGCCTCATATGGACATTCTTATACATTATTAGTAAGCGAAGATGGCCTACAATCGAGCATCAGTGAATAGCAAATACGACCTTTTAGAGTAAAGTGATGACGGACTATTAATGGCTGGTATGCGTCACATTTTCAAATAAAAGTCCTTGCATAGCGCACTATATTCAGCACTATACGCGCCACTGTTTGCATGAATCGTTAAATGTGTTGTCGTTAAAGGGGCTGCAACCTGACTAAATAACATTAAACTGCGACTGGGTGCTTTTTTCTCGGTTGTTTTAACTAAACACAGGTGGTTTAAATACCAGCCTTCTTGCTCTGCAATGGCAATAAATTGCTCGGCCTCAGGACAAGGCAGTATCACATTGAGCAGAGTATGTGCATGACTCAGCGCACTACACGCTTTGATTAATTCGCTAAAACTCAATCCATCGGTGTGGCGCGCTGTATTGCGTGCTGCATTATCGCCTTTAAGGCTGGCATTGAAATAAGGTGGATTAGTGATAATTGCATCAAAGGGGGTTGCTGCTTTAAAAGACTGCACAGCCCCTTGATAAAGCATAATGTCAGGCCAAGGGCTATTAGCAAAATTAGCGCGAGCATCAATACACGCGTTAGCCTCTATTTCGATAGCGTTAACAACCGCCTTCGGCGCACGTTGTTTTGCCATTAAAGCAAGCAACCCGGTGCCTGTGCCAATATCAACAATTCGTGCAGCATCGCTTACATGTGCCCATGCACCCAACAAAATCCCATCTGTTGAAACTTTCATTGCAGTGTGAGTTTGCCCTATCGAAAACTGTTTAAACACAAAACCTGACATTTTTTCACCTTTTCATTCACCAACAGCTGGATAGCGCGTATAATTAACGCCAATTGTCCTCTATTTATGTCACTCTATGCAATTTTCTGAATTTGATATCGATAACAAGCTGTTAAATGCCATTAATAAAATGGGTTTTGATACGCCAACCAGCATTCAACAACAAGCGATCCCTGAAGCATTACAAGGGCGCGATATTTTGGCATCTGCACCCACAGGTACCGGTAAAACAGCCGCGTTTTTGATCCCAGCTATTCAATACTTGCTTGATTTCCCTCGTCGTGACCCTGGTTTTGCCCGCGTACTTATCATGACTCCTACTCGCGAGCTTGCTTATCAAATCCATGAGCATTGTGAACAGCTTGCTGAGCAAACACACCTTAAAATAGGTGTCGTGACGGGCGGCATTAACTATGGAACGCACAAAGAAATTTTTGAGAACAATAACGACATTCTTATCGCGACACCTGGGCGCTTAATGGAATACCTCGAAACCGAGAACTTCCATGCTGAAAATGTCGAAATGCTTATTTTAGACGAAGCCGACCGCATGCTCGATATGGGCTTTCGTAAAGAAATGCTGCGTATTTGTGATGAAGCCAGAAATCGTCGTCAATGTTTTCTATTTTCAGCCACACTTGAAGGTGACAGTGTTGAGCTTTTCGCTGAGCGTATTTTAAATGATCCTGCGCTACTAGAAGCAGAATCGTCGCGTAAAGAAAAAGCAAAGATCCACCAGTGGGTTCACTTAGCCGACGACTACAACCACAAGCTTAAAATGTTAGTCGATATCTTAAACGGCGATGATATCCATAAAGCGATAGTGTTCGTTAAGACCCGTGAACGCCTAGAATCATTAATTGGTGCGTTAAATAACGAAGGACTGCGCGTTGCTTGGTTACGTGGTGAAATGCCACAAGATAAACGCATGAAAGCAATGGAGAACTTCCATTCTGGCCGCAATAAAATATTGGTAGCAACCGATGTGGCTGCCCGTGGTATTGACGTGGCAGATATCAGCCATGTGATTAACTTTGATATGCCTCGCACCGCAGATATATACGTTCACCGTATTGGACGTACTGGTCGTGCAGGCAAAAAAGGAATCGCGATTTCATTTATCGAAGCGCATGACGTTGCCATTTTAGGCAAAGTTGAGCGTTACATCGAACAAAAACTAAAGCGTCGAGTAATCAAAGGGATAGAGCCGCAACACAAAGAAGCAAAAATCCCTTCTAAAAAGAAAAAAGATCCAGCAAAGATCAAAGCGAAGAAAAAGGCAAAACCAAAAAAGAAAAAGTAGTGCGTGCTTAATAAGCCTTGTTAATAAAAATGCCGAGCCTGTCTCGGCATTTTTATCGCTGTTATTTGCCGTGTCTTTTTTACTGAACTATGTGTAATTACTTCACATACAGTTTCTTCAAAAAAATAAAACCTATAAAAATCAACAAACTAAAATTGGAACAGAATTTGTAATTGTTCATACAGAGTTCAATCTGTCATTATTGCGAGGGAATTGTATGAGCCGTTTCAAATTATCTGTTGTCGTAACCTTATTTAGCTGTCTTTTTTTATTGGCTTGCGCCACACAAGTCAGTGCCAACACCCATGTTTTAACAACCAGTACTTCGGCGCAACCGCGATTACAGCAAGTGGCTTTAAAGAAACTAACGAATAACCGCAATTTTAAAATTGAAAACTTACAGGTTATTGTAAATGGCGATACGATTGAATTATTAGGTTCAACGGAAACGGGGTTTCAACGTGCGCTGGCACAAAAGTTCTTAGAACACAGTCAGGGTGTAAGGCATGTAAAAAATAACCTTAAAGTGAGCAAACTAGAGAGTTGAACACTTTAAGGTTATTGAAGCTAACGCACGGCTGCGGTCAGCGGGTTATTCACCACTCGCTTTTAAATTAATAAATTTCGCAAGCTCTTCAGGCTGACCAACCAGCATCATGATTTGCTGGTTGATTTGCATCATCGACTTGCCTTCAGGTAGGCGTGCCGATAAAGACAATTTTGATAAACCACTGGCAAAGTTTTTAATCGCAGTGTCTAACTCCGCACTTACAGGAGCTTGTTGTAATTGCATTGCCACAACTTGCTCAAGGTCATCAAGTGTCATGCCTTGCGCTTTTAAGAAGCTTTCGACAACAGTTTTAAGTTCACCGTCGTCGTTGATTTCAAGCTCGATACTGCGCGGCTCTAATTGGCTCATTGCCGCCATCATTTTTGATTGTTGCTGTAGTTGTTGCTCTAAAGTGAGCTCAGCCCCATTCGCAGCATTTTGTGCTTGGCTGATTGATAAAGATGCTTCCATCAACGCCGTTGAATTTGCTAAACCAAGATTAAAACGTACATCAGCCACTTCGCTTGCCTTCACGTTAAGCGCAAACTTGCTATCACCTGACTCTTTGTTGTAATCAAGCGATGAATTCACGTTGTAACTCGTTGCGGCAAGCTTATTATTCGCACTGTCTGGAAGTTGCGATAAAAACTCATCACTAAAGCGGAAATTTGTCATCACGAAGCCCGTGTGGGGTGGGATCGCATCAACTTCGTAACCCGTCACTTCAATATTGTCGATAGTGGCAATGGTTTCATCGCCTTCAATGCTTTGCACATTTATACCAGACAACTGCATGCTGCTACTGAACACGCTTGCTGAAATATCGCTGTAAGTGATATCTACACCACTTTGGCTTGATAAAGCGCTTAGTTGCTTATCAACAACCTTTTTCACTTCCTGTGTTGCTGTATAGTTTGCGTAAACGACGCCACCTACAGCTGCAGCAACAACGGCTGCAATTACTAACTTTTTCATTTTATTTCCTTTGATTGGTGTTTTTTATAGTCTATCAAATTACAACTAGTTTATTAAAGACAGTAACTCATGCACTGTTTTAACAGGTGTAATTTTTGCGCCCAATCCTTCCATTGATTTATGGTAGTTACGATATGGAATAAAAATTTCAGTGAAACCATGCTGAGCGGCTTCTTTTACTCGCGGCACCCCACTGTCGATGGGCCTAACGTCACCATTTAAGCTTAATTCGCCCATAATACAGGTGGTTCTTGGCACAACAAATTCATTCAAACTACTCAACAATGCCGTAACTAATGCTAAGTCGATACAGGTTTCAGACTCATCAATTTTTAGGCCACCGACAATATTAAAAAACGTGTCATGAAAAATTTTAGTCTTGGTGTGTTTACGCAAAATCCCTGTGAGCATTTTGATACGATTCATATTTAAACCAACACACACTCGCTGCGGAAACTCAGCCTCGGTTTCTGTGGTTAAGCACTGAATCTCTAACAATAAATTACGATTACCTTTACGAATACATGTAATAGCCGATCCCGGCGATTCGGTGCTTGATCCCGATAAAAATATTTCGCTTGGGTTGTCAACACTGAGCATACCGCGCTCACACATTCTAAAAATACCGACGGTATCAATATCGCCAAAACGGTTTTTATTGGCACGTAAGGTACGAATTTGCCCATCGTTGGTATCAATATGCAGCAGCGCATCAACAATATGCACTAAGGTTTGCGGGCCTGCGATTTCGTTGTTTTTATTTACGTGAGCAATAATGAACATGGTGACGTCATTTTGCTTACAATATTGAGTGAGTGCTTGTGCTGCACTTTTAACTTGTGAAGGAGAGCCTGGGCTGCCATTAGCGGCTTCTGTCACAACCGCTTGAATTGAATCGATCACCGCAAACTTAATCTTGTTCTTATCAAGCTCTTCAATAATTGCTTCAACGCTGGTTTCTGACAGTAAATAAAGCTCATCAGGGTTATAATCTAAACGCAGTCGGTTTACACGGTTTTTAAACTGCGATAATGACTCTTCTGCCGTACAATAAAGTGACGGCATCACTTTCGACATGCGAGCAATTAAATCTGACAATAATGTCGTTTTTCCAGCCCCTGGATCGCCCGAAATAATATTTACGGAACCGGTGGTCACACCGCCACTTAATACACGGTCTAACTCACCAATGTCGGTTAAGCGTTTTTCTGCTTCGGCGGTTTCGACTTCATTAATTTTTTTTGAGCCGCCGCCAACACCGCCTGCGTAGCCTGCAACCACGGCACGGCTTGCCGCTTGTTTTGACTGTCCGGCTGAGGGCTTAAATTCTGCTAGCGTGTTCCATGCACCGCACTTACACTGTCCTTGCCAGCGCTGATAGTTCATGCCGCACTCTGTGCAGACAAATTCGATTTTTGCTGATTTTGCCATTCGGCCTTACCTATTTAGGTCGCTAATTTGTGACTAACTTGTTATTAAAAACTGACACTTAACACAATTAATGTATAGTAAGTTTATAATCACAAAAAGATAACTCGTTGTAACTAAAACCTCTTACTCCAGCTCTTTATTCAACACACTGTTAAATAAAGAACCGCTTTAGGGCATAGTTTTTGCTTACAAATAAAACTTAACAGTGCTTGCCATTTATTTGGCAAATACTTATAACAATAATTAATAAAATAAAAAAGTGACTACTGTTTGTGTTTTTACTGCGTAATTGCCGACTAGTATACCTACTTTTTTTAATAGACGTTGATGGTTTTATAAATGGCTGAAGACATTCTGCTTAAATATGAAAGCCTAGTTGAAGAGCTAAAGGCGTATTTAGGCACCCCAAAATTCGACAAACTGTTTAAATCAAAAACAGCGGGCTTAACTAAGCCTGAGCAGTTTTTGATCAAAATGGAGATGTCGCGTTTATCTCAGCCTGTTGCACGGTTTATTGATTTACGTGGGCAAGTAACGGGTCAAGTAAAACCATACGAATACGAAGGTAAACAACACTTTATGGACGATACTGCCATCGAAGTGTTTGAACAGGCTATTAAACGCCATGGCGGTTACACCCTTGCTGTCTATGAAGCGGTGATGAACACTGAAAACAACCATCGTGTCATGCAAAAGAAAGCGGCCGAACAAGCTCTTACTGAAGACGATAACGACAGTCAGTTATCAGCCAAAGTGATAAAATTTGCCTCCTACGAAAGCCGTCGTGAAGAGCGGATGAATTACTCTATCAAAATCACTGTTGAGTTTGATAAAGACAGCAAAGTAGCCGCAACAACATCTGATATCTCACTCAGTGGTGCAAAGATAAAGCTCGCGCCACGCTACAAGTTAAAAAAAGGTCAACTTATAGGCCTGCGCCTAGTCGGCCTTGAACAAGATTTTGAGTTAGGTTTAAAAAACGGAATTCAGTACGAAGTCGTCGCGATTGAAAAAGTATCACGCGAATACAATCATGTTCGCCTAAAACGCACCTTTATTGAAAACAACGAAAAGTTTGATGAGTTTTTAGAAAGCTTTATCCACGGCAATAAGCGTCGTTATAAAGTTAACCTAGACAATACGCTCGATGCGGTTGTGTCAAAAGGCTATGAACAATATTACATTCCGCGTGTGACCTCTCTTTATACCTTTTTAAGCTTACAAGGTGACAAGCTATACCCAAGCCTTGCCTTAACAACTGAAAATAATATTTTTATTCAGCGTTATTTTTGTGACGAGCGCAAGCTGTCTTGCTTATACAGTATTATTAACCAACAACGTATAGGCCACTTATTAAGCTCACCAGAGGCAGTAAAAGAAGAGTACCTTTATACTTTCACGCATGTTGTTGCTGGTAAAGTGTATTACTACTCTGCCACGCGTAGTGAGCTTGAAAGCCAGCCTCAGCTTAAAAATTTATTTTTAGGGTTTGGTAGTCAAAAAGACAGCTGGCAATGTTTTAAGTTGCAATTGATGCCAAGTCACCCTGAAGATTCGTATATTCCGTTGTCACTGCCCAGTAGTGCAGGGAAAGACATTGAAAAGTTGAACAAACCGCCCTCACCTCGCGTGCAAGGGTTGATCAAAGACGTTAAATATTTACTGATCTTAACGGCCATTGGTACGCCCTATGAGCAGCACTCTTATAAACAATTAACATTTGATAAAAACGCGATTAATCAACTAAAACAATTTGGCCATAGCAAACATAAAACACCGCCACACCTAGAGCCCGTAGCCCTTGAATATGTAAATTTAAGAGCGCACAAGCGCTATTTGTACAAGACAGCTATCGCCATAAATCATCACGAGCAGATTATCACAGGCCATACCCGCGACTTGTCAGTTATGGGATTACAAATCGAGTGTGATAAACCTGTTGAGTTTAAAAAAGGCGACATAATTAATATTAGCTTGCCTGATTTACAAAAAATTACCAAAAAACATGATTTATCGAGCCTTGCTTACGAAGTCATGGCGATTAGTAAGTCACTCACCACGGTTAATCTAAAAGTTCACCGTATTACAGACTTACCACATATGGCGATTAAGTTCTTTACGGTACTGATTGAAAACAATAAAGATAAGTTAAGGGTGTGTGAAGAGTCGCCTAAAATACCGGGTCTTTCAACGGCACTCAGAAATATGGTAACCAAAAGTGTTTGCCAATTTCCGTTCTATTTACACAAAGAAGCAGCGCATTTTAAAGCCGGTGCAATTGGTCAGGGTTTATATCCGAGCCCATTACATGTATTACTGCAAAACTTTGCGCTCTTAAACGAAAACACCAGTATTGAAGGGATTTTATCAACGCAGCAAATCACCGAAGTCATTACACCACTCATAAAAGATCGTAGCCGCCAAGACCCGCCGCTTGCTTTTACCTTATTTATTCGTTTTGACCCTCGCCAACCTTCAATCAGCGACGCGATTACGAGTCGGTGCATTAGTGAAGATGACTACAAACCCCAGACTTTGTTTGTAAAAAAAGCGCTGAGAAATGACCTCATGTTTGTGTTTCGTTTATATGTATCACGTACAGGGCGCCCTGATATTGATTATTTATCAAACGAACTCAAATATATAAGTCAGTATGCCTTACATAAAGCGAAAGATCTTGAAGAAGCGCTGTGGGCCGTGGCAGGTGTGGGTGATTTAATTGATATTAGTGATGAAGCGCTTACGCATTTTGATATTGATGAAACACTCAAAATCGAAATGAATAAGCGCAAGAAAACGTGGTTAAAGCGTGTAATCTAATGGAATTGTGAGCAAGTAACTGACTTGAAGTAACGAGCCTTCATTAATGGCTGTTTGTGCTTGCTCAACAACTTTCGGTTTTCCATGAACAGCCACGCCAAGCCCTGCTGCAGCCATCATTTTTAAGTCATTAGCCCCATCACCCATGGCAACAGTTTGACGGGTATTAAGCGCCAGTTTTTCTGCGATTCGCTTAAGCACTCGCGCTTTTTCTTCTGCATCAACAATCGTGCCTATGACCTTACCCGTTAGCCGGTTATCTTTAAACTCAAGTGTATTAGCATGTACTTCATCTAAACCAATAAGCGATTGTACTTGCTCAGCAAATGGCACAAAACCACCCGAGGCAATGGCAAGATGCCAGTCATACTTTTTAAGGTATTGGCAGAGCTCATTCACACCAGGCATCAAGGGTAAACGCGATTTTAAATCATCGATTAAATCAACATCAATGCCTTCAAGCTTTGCAACACGCTGTTTTAAGCTTTGTGCAAAATCAAGCTGCCCAGCCATGGCTTGCGCAGTGACAGCAGCCACTTCATCATACACATCGGCTAAACGTGCAATTTCATCAATACATTCAATCGTAATCGCTGTTGAATCCATGTCCATGAGTAATAAACCAGGCTCATTCACGGTGGGTGGATTCGTTAACTGCACCAATTGCAAGCCATGCTGATTGGCAAAGGCGGTTAATACGGATGGACTGAGTGGTGATGTTGAGTCGCTATGAACACACCACGCTGAGGGCATAGATTCAATAGGCTGATAACAACACACGGTTAAATTTGTGAAGCCGTGCGAGCTTAAAAATGCTGTCAGAGCAAGTAAATGGTCAGCACTGAGTTCACCGCCAAACGCCACGCTCAGTACGCCTTGATGTGCTTTGGGTAAAATATCTGTCGCAATTAGGTGTTTATTTTCAATTTTATACCAGCAATTTAGTGTTATTTGACCTGTTAAATTTGCTGTAGGTGTAGCAGCTAAGCTAAGCTGTGACATAGTGGCTCCACGTTAGACTTATGTCTGTTGTTGTGCGTGTATTTGCTACTCGCAATCAATGAACTAATAAGGTTATTATACTGGTTTAGTTGTACCATCAATTGTAAAAGCTGTCAGCAGCGTATACGGTGACTATGAAAAATAACCAACTTAAAACTCCATTTTCGGCTACTTATCGCCAACGCATCGTGCGATTAAGCCTAGCTGCGGCCTGTTTTGTGTTGCTTAGTTGGGTTGCCGTTAATAGTAGCTTTCAAAGCCATCAACTACTTTATGACAGTGCAAACAGTACCGCGACAAGCCTAACAAAATTTATGGCGCTTAATGCGCAGACCCCGCTCGAAGAAAAAAATAAGCCCGCATTAAATGCACTGTGTAATAACATAGCAGAAGACGAGTATGTTTTAGCAGCCATCGTTTATGACCAACAAGGGATCCAAATTGCCACCAGTGATAACTGGCAAAGCCACCACACATTTGGACTTTTACCAGACTCGACTCCGGGAATAAGTAAACTCAAAACCCCCTTTGTAGAGCCTGTAATAAGCGATGATGAGCGTCCGATAGGCTTTGTAACCATCACTTATTTAACACAAGCGTCAATTGCAACCAGTCACAGCAGTTTTCATGATTTAGGCAGACAAGTCTTACTCATGTTGGTTATTACCTGTATTTTTACATGGCAACTAGGTCGAGGATTAAAGCGCTGGCAGGTAAATCGTTATATCAAAAAAAGTGCTGAGCAAGAGTCATAAAGCGCATCAGCTAACAATTGCTTTTCAGTACCCGAGACACCTTTTAGCTCACATAGGTGAGTAAACACCTCTCGTATTTTTAGTGGCGTATTGATTTGCCCTTGAGACCCTGCAAGTGGCATTGAGGGCGCATCGGTCTCAAGCACTAAATGCTGGGGAGCAATATTACTTATCACTTGGCGTGTTTTTTCAGCTCGAGGGTAACTTATCACCCCACCCACCCCGAGTTTAAAACCTTGCTTAATATAGCTGTTTGCTTGTTGCTGCGACCCGGAAAATGCATGAATTACCCCGCCATATTTAGGCTTACATCGCTTGAATGAACGCGCAATGAGATCATGGCTTTGTCGGTGGTGAACTATCAGCGGGAGTGCCAATTGGTTAGCAAGCTCAATCTGCCCTTCAAATAACGCAATTTGTTTATCAAGATTATCAATACTGCGATCAAGCCCGCATTCACCAATCGCAACAAGTTCATTCGCATGGATTTTAGCAAGCTGCTCTAGCTCGCTTAGATGATGGGGTTGATGCTGTGATAAAAAATAAGGGTGTAAGCCTAGTGCAATTGATACGCTTGGATACGATTTTGAAAAGCAAAGCAATTGGGTCGATTGTGCCAAGCTAATACCCGGCACAACAAAGTGTGCGATCCCTGCGTTCTGACACGCGTCGATAAGCGCGTCGCGATTCTCATCAAACTCGCTAAAGTCGAGGTGGCAATGGGAATCAATAAAACGCATTTATGGATTTAAACGACCGAATTGCCAACTGCCGTCAGCGTTGCGCTGATACATAAAGCGGTCATGCAAACGGTGTGCACCGCCTTGCCAAAATTCAACTTTAGTCGGCTCTACACAATACCCTCCCCAAAAATCAGGGAGAGGAATTTCACCATCAGAAAACTTTTGCTTCATTTTAGCAAAGGTTTCCATTAGCACTTTACGAGACGAGACAGGGCGACTTTGCGCAGACGCCCAAGCTGCAAGCTGGCTTTCCTTAGGACGCGATAAAAAGTACTTTGCCACTGCTGTCGTTGGTAATGGTTTTGCTTCGCCATACACAATTACTTGACGCTCCATATGGTGCCAAGGAAAGTGTAAGGAAATTTTGTTGTTCCCTTTAAGCTCTTGCGCTTTGCGTGAGCCCGTGTTGGTAAAAAACACGAAGCCGTTTTCATCAAGGTGCTTTAGCAAAACAATGCGCTGCGAAGGCTGACCATGCTCATCAACCGTTGCCACCACCATTGCCGTCGGATCTGGCAAGTTAGTTGCCACAGCCTGCTCAAGCCATTTTTCAAACTGCTTGATAGGCGATGCATCAAGCATGTCTTCAGATAAACCATCCTGTAAATATTCACGGCGAATATCTTCAAGTTTCATTTAAAAATTCCTTCTATCACAGTAAGCTATCAGCTAAAAATTAAGCAACATTTATATCTTGTCAATTTTTGTTGGGTGTCGCTGCGCTCTACCCAACCTACGAAGGCGGTAACATACGTTATCTGCAAGTGTAGGAGTGCTAGCAAGGCAATGAGCTTATTTATGCCAAGGAGCATACGTGTTTTGTATGTGACTTAGGCTAAATAAACTCATTAACGCAGCTAAAGCGAACTACACGAAGCAGCGTTCACCTAAGTAGTTTAGCCTAAGACAAAACAGAAAACCGACTTACCCCTATGAGCACTCAAACTCTCTGCAAGTGTAGGAGTGCTAGCAAGGCAATGAGCTTATTTATACCAAGGAGCATACGTTTTTGTATGTGACTTAGGTTAAATAAACTCATTAACGCAGCTAAAGCGAACTACACGAAGCAGATTACATTTGCTCCATAACTTCGATACCTAAAAGATCCAACCCTTTTTCAAGCGTCTTCGCAACCAAATTACACAGTACTAAACGGCTATCACGTACACTTGGTTCTACACCGTCTTTAAGTACTGGGCACGCTTCGTAGAACGTCATGTATAGGCTTGCAAGTTCGTATAGGTATCCACATAGTACGTGTGGTGTTGCTTCGCTGATCATCAGGTCGAGTACTTCTTCTAATTGGAGAAGTTTTAGCGCAAGTGCTTTTTCTTGCGGCTCGTTGATAGCAACGTCTGCTGTTAATGAAGCGGCATCGATACCTGACTTGCGGAAAATACTGCGAACACGCGTATACGCATATTGAAGATAAGGAGCAGTTGCGCCTTCGAAACTCAGCATCGTATCCCAATTGAAGATATAGTCGCTGGTGCGGTGCTTTGAAAGATCCGCATATTTTACTGCGCCAATCCCTACTTTACGGGCAATTTCACTACGCTCTTCGTCGCTAAGTTCAGACTCACGCTCTGCAAGTTTTGCTGCTGCACGCGTGATTGACTCTTCAAGTAAGTCAGCTAGTTTAACGGTGCCACCCGTACGTGTTTTGAATGGCTTGCCATCTTCACCCATCATGGTGCCGAATGGGCAAAACTCGTAACTAGTTTCATCACGTAACAAACCAGCTTTACGTGCAGTTAGCTCAACTTGGTTAAAGTGTAAGCTTTGACGAGCATCAACAAAAATTAAGATACGGTCAGCACCTAGTTTGTTTGAGCGGTAATCACACGCTGCTAAGTCAGTTGTCGCGTATAAGAAACCGCCGCCTGATTTTTGCACGATAAACACTGAAGGTTCACCGTCTTTATTAGCAAGCTCGTCTAGAAACACAACTTGTGCGCCATTAGACTCAACAGCAATGTGCTTGTCTTTTAATAAAGCGATGATATTAGCAAGCTCACTGTTGTAAGCACTTTCAGCCATGATATCGTCTTGTTTAAGCGTAACATTTAAGCGCTTATACACTTCTTCAGAGTGCTTCACTGACGTGGCAATGAATAGCTTCCACAGCTTTTCACAGTGCGCATCGCCACCTTGTAATTTAACCACGTAGTCACGGGCTTTATCGGCAAAGCCTTCTTCATCATCAAACCGTTTTTTCGCATCACGGTAGAAGGTTTCTAAGTCTGCCAGAGCCACTTTGTCTAAGTCGACACCTTGGCTAATTTGGTCTTCTAAATGCGCAATCAACATACCAAACTGCGTACCCCAGTCTCCCATGTGGTTTTGACGAATAACATCATCACCACGGAATTCAAGCGCACGAACAACGGCATCGCCAATGATCGTAGAACGTAAATGGCCAACGTGCATTTCTTTCGCAAGGTTGGGTGATGAGTAATCAACCACAACTTTTTGCGCGGTTGCATGCGGTGAAACCGCGAGCTTTTCATCTTCATTCGCTGCTTTTAAGCTTGTTGATAAAAATTCAGGCTTTAAGTGAATGTTGATGAAACCTGGGCCTGCAATTTCTGTTTTTTCTGCGATATCAGCAAGGTCTAGGTTATCGATAATTTTTTGTGCCAGTTCGCGTGGGTTTGATTTTAGCTTTTTAGCCGCTCCCATCGCGCCATTGATTTGGTAATCACCAAACTGCGGGCGTGTACTTTGTGTTACCGCGGGGTTCGTGTCTTCGGGTAGTCCTGCTGCAACCATGGCTGCAACGGCTTTTTCAATTAAAAGAGTACGGATATTCATTGTAATTTTTACCTTTATTGCCCGCCATGCGGGCACTTAAAATATGTGCCTGTGTAAGCTTAGTTTTCGCGTGTATGGTTAAACTTAATATCAGGATAACGTTCCATTGATAAGTTTAGGTTTACACGACTTGGCGCGATGTAAGTAAGGTTATCCCCCCCATCTAGCGCTAAGTTGCTTTCGCACTTGCGTTTAAACTCTTCAAACTTTTTAGTATCGTCTGAACTTACCCAGCGTGCAGTATTAACACTGACCCCTTCATAAATAGCATCCACGTTGTATTCTGCTTTTAAGCGTGCAACAACCACATCAAACTGTAGTACACCAACAGCGCCAACGATAAGGTCGTTGTTAATAAGTGGTCTAAATACTTGCACCGCCCCTTCTTCTGATAACTGCACTAAGCCTTTTAATAACTGCTTTTGCTTGAGAGGATCTTTTAGACGAATACGGCGGAATAATTCAGGCGCGAAGTTAGGAATACCGCTAAACTTCAACTTTTCACCTTGGGTAAAAGTATCACCAATTTGAATCGTACCGTGGTTATGTAAACCAATAATATCGCCCGCATAAGCATCCTGCGCACGTTCGCGGTCGCCGGCCATAAAGGTTACCGCATCAGAAATGCTCACTTGCTTGCCAATACGAACGTGATTCATCTTCATACCTTGGCTGTATTTGCCTGATACGATACGCATGAAAGCAATACGGTCACGGTGTTTAGGGTCCATATTCGCTTGAATTTTGAATACGAAACCAGTGAAGTTTTCTTCTGTTGCAAGCACTTGGCGATCTTCTGTTTCGCGTGGTAATGGTGACGGAGCCCACTCAGTTAAGCCATCAAGTACATGGTCAACACCAAAGTTACCTAGCGCCGTACCGAAGTAAACAGGTGAGAGTTCGCCCGCTAAAAAGAGGTCTAAGTCAAACTCGTGCGATGCACCCATTACCAGCTCAAGTTCTTCACGTAATTGCTCTGCTAGTTCGCTGCCGATGGTTGCATCTAGCTCAGGGTTATCTAAGCCCTTAATTGTACGAACTTCCTGAATAGTGTGGCCTTGGCCGGTGCTATATAAAATCGTTTCTTCGCGGTGAATATGGTAAACACCTTTGAATTCTTTACCACAGCCAATCGGCCATGTTACTGGTGCACATGCAATGTTTAGTTCGGTTTCTACTTCGTCTAATAACTCCATAGGATCACGAATATCACGGTCACACTTATTCATAAAGGTAACGATTGGCGTGGTACGTAAGCGCGTTACTTCCATTAATTTACGTGTGCGATCCTCAACACCTTTTGCCGCATCGATAACCATTAAACACGAGTCAACTGCGGTCAAGGTACGGTATGTATCTTCAGAGAAATCTTCGTGTCCTGGTGTATCAAGAAGGTTTACCAAACGCTGGTTATAGGGAAACTGCATTACTGACGTAGTTACCGAGATACCACGTTCTTTTTCCATTTCCATCCAGTCAGATTTAGCGTGCTGGTTTGAGCCACGACCTTTTACGGTACCTGCTTTTTGGATTGCTTGTCCGAATAACAGCACTTTTTCTGTAATGGTGGTTTTACCCGCATCCGGGTGCGAGATAATCGCAAAGGTGCGTCGTTTATTAATTTCGGTAGTTAAATTAGACATGTAAGCTGCTTTTAGTCATAACAAAGCACACCTAGCGGCTCTAAAAACGAGAGGCCTCGGTGCGCACTGAAAAATAAAATAGAATTGCGGGCATTATACCCTGTTTGTCTTAGCCAAAAAAGCAGCGATTGTAAGTAATTATTCCCCCTTGATAAGCAATTTTCGTTGTTCACTTTTTTGCTAAGCTTGTGTAATCAAGTTGTAACGCATACTATTGACAAATTGCACGGAGGGATATCAATTTAGGTCATGAAAACCAGTAAGCTCAGTATTCGATTATTATGGTATATCACGCCATTAGTGATCTTACCTTTGTTGTTTTTAGGTGGCTTTACGTTAACCAATGTGACCAATTCAACAAAAAAACAAGCAGAGCTTATTGTGAGTCGCTTTGTTGAGCAGCAACAGCATAAAATTTTCAACTATATTGACTCATTTCATTCCATCACTCGCCTTTTATCAACCTCTCCGGTACTTGCCGATTTTTTAGCACGCGAGCCTAATTCGAAAAATCAGTATATAGAACACCTCGGCGAGTTAATGAATGTATTTGCCAGTTACTCAGAAGCGTACCCCGATATTGTCAGCATTAACTATGTTGACTCGCAAGGTAAAAGTGATGCGTTTTATTCGAGCCAATTAACTCCTGCACCTAAAAGTTACCCGTTTTTTGATCAAGTTCTACAGTCTAATTTGCGTCAACAACAATTTATGATCCCCAAAGAAGACGGCTCAACCAGTCTTTATTTTGTGCACCCTATCTACAATATCGACTATTACTTAAAACGACCCCAAGAGTTAGGCTTTATCGTTGTTCATGTTGAACCATCAATTTTGAACACCAGTATTTTAGAAGCCCCTTTTAATAACACCTTAAACCTATTTTTGACCAGTAAAGGGCAAATACTCTTTAGCTCCGACTACGATTTACGGGGCAACTATTTAAGTGAGTATGAATTAGAACAAATTAAAGGCTTGGCCGATTATGGCAAGCTGTCTAGCATTGAACTGTCGAGTATCGATAAAGAAGAGCGTATTATTTATGCGGTACAAATGACCGATGGCGATTATTACGTATCGACCACACCCAAAGATTTACTTTACCAATCTGGTAAAGCCATTAGTTTAATCACCGCGCTGATTGTGATCATCTCGGTTATTTCGTTACCCATTTTAATTTATATTGTGGTACGCAATTTACTACTCACCCCTGTTGAGTTATTGGGTGCGGCCAGCCATCGCGTTGGAGATGGTGACTTATCGGTGTATTTACCCGCCCACACCAATGATGAAGTCGGTGTATTATTTAACGACTTTAACCACATGGTGAACCAGATTCGTCATTATCAAGATGAGTTAAAAGAGTATAAACACCACCTAGAAGATAAAGTTGAAAGCCGTACAAAAGCACTTGAAGCAATGAACAACAAGCTTGAAATAGCCATTGCACAAGCTGAACAAGCGAATCAACTTAAAAGTCGTTTTTTAGCGAATATGAGTCATGAAATTCGCACGCCTCTTACTGCCATTATGGGGTTTACCGAACAGCTACTACACAATAAAGATGCCGTGAATGACGACCAGCATTTAAGCACTATTTTAAGAAACTCAAAACACCTGCTTGAGCTCATTAATAACATTCTCGACTTATCAAAGATTGAAGCTGAGAAGCTTGCTGTAGAGTGTGGGCCATGCTCAGTCGTCCAATTAATTCATGATCTTGATTCGATTATTCGTCCACTGGCAAACGAAAAACGATTAGAGTTTACAATTAACTACAGCCTGCCAATTCCTAAAAGTATTAACAGTGATACGACCCGTTTAAAGCAAATATTAATCAACATAGCTAGTAATGCAGTGAAATTTACCGAACAAGGGCATATCTCCATTGATATTCGCTACAACAGTGCAAAACAATATCTAGAATTTGCGATTCAAGATACAGGTATTGGTATGTCAGAGCGCGAAGTTGAACGGGTGTTTAAACCGTTTGAACAAGCCGATGCCACAACAACTCGCCGCTTTGGCGGTACTGGGTTAGGACTTTGTATTTCGAAAAACTTGGCTCAGCTATTAGGAGGGGATGTTTACCTTAAGAGCGAGCCCGGTATAGGCAGCTGTTTTACAGTGCAAATTGCGTGTCACCTAAAACCAGAGCAACAACAAAATGACGCCTTTATTCATAACTTAGAGCAATTGTCACCCAGTAAAGATCTACAGCTTTCTTTTGCCTCAAATAGTTTTGATGCAAATATATTGGTCGCCGAAGATAACCCTGATAACCAATTGCTTATCAAACTGTTATTACAGACCTGGGGACTTGAGCCAGACATCGCGAAAAACGGCGCAGAAGCCGTTGAAATGGCACTCGTCAATGACTACCAACTCATTATTATGGACATGCAAATGCCTGTTATGGGTGGTTTAGAGGCGACGCAAATGCTGCGCCATGCAGCCTACGATGGCCCAATCATCGCGCTTACGGCAAATGTAATGAAAACCGATGTTGACACCTATCTCGAAGCAGGCTGCGATGAAGCACTTGCAAAACCGATTGATAAAAATGCCCTTGAGCAAGTGCTGGTTAGTTATTTAAATATTGAAAAAGACAGTCAAAACAAGTGGGAAAATTTACTCAAGAGTGAGAAGTTCCAGCAAATTAACGACAACTACCGTTCTAAATTACCTGACTACCTCAACCAAGTCGTGCAGTTGTACCGAACTAAAGAGTGGGAAGCATTACGCTCGCTGGCACACAGTCTAAAAGGCAGTGCGGGTTGCTTTAGCTTTGAGGAAATCCATGAGACTGCGGGGCAACTCGAAACGGCACTACGCAGTAACCAAGCCCAGCAAATAGAACAAAGTTACGAAATGCTTATCAGTGCGTTAAAAAAGGCTTCTTAAACGCTAGAAGCGTAAAGTTAAGCCCATTAAAATGGCATCTTCGTTACCTGTTGCTGTCGGATAATAATTTTTTCGCACCGACATATGAGAAAAACCTGCACGCTCGTATAGTGCAATGGCACGCGTGTTTGACTCTCGCACTTCTAAAAATAGATTCTCAGCGTGCTGTTGCTCACCATGATGAATAAAAGCATCTAAAAGCTGCTTTGCAATGCCCTGCCCCTGATGACTTGGCGCCACACAAATATCCATTAACGTGTAGTCAGGCCCAGCTTGCTCACCAATGTAAAAACCAAGCATCTCATCACCTTTAAAAGCGGCAAGATTAAAGTAACGTCCAGCTAAACACGACAACATGGTTTTTTCGGTCCATGGGTGACTGTGACAGGCATTTTCGATTGTCATTAGCTGAGTTATATAATTTGCATCAACAGGCTTAAAGCTTATCAAGTTGTTCACCAATTAAAGACCACAATTGTTTTTTTTGCTCACTGTTAAGTTTCTCACTTGGTAAGGCTAAACAGCCATCCTGCCAGCTTATATTTGGCGCTTTGACAACGTGTGTAATCACCAAAGGAGCACATGCTTTTTCAAGATCATGATGAAACTGTAACGAGAGTGTAAGCGGCGTTTGCTCAGACATTGGCGCATGTTCTACTTGAACATCAGGCACTGTTCGATAGTGTTGGTTTAACTCTAAAGATTGTACAGAAAATATCGCAGCGTAACTTGGATTCATAACAACTCAATCATGATTAAGAGCAAGTAATATAGGGAGATTTGCGATTAAAGTAAAGCGGGAAGAAATGGCAGGGGCGGAGAGATTCGAACTCCCAACCGTCGGTTTTGGAGACCGCTGTTCTACCAATTGGAACTACGCCCCTGCAATGACGATGAATTATATAGAGCTTTTTATAAAGGTAAAGTAAAAAAACACAGTTTGTGGTTCAACTGCTTTCAAAATAAACAAAACGGCGAATTAGCAAGCTAATCCGCCGTTTTTTATACGGTAGTTACAGAAATAAAAGGATTATTCCCACTCGATAGTTGCAGGTGGCTTACCTGAAATATCGTAAACAACGCGTGAGATACCATCAATTTCATTAATGATACGGTTAGACACCACCCCCAAGAACTCATAAGGTAAGTGTGACCAACGTGCTGTCATAAAGTCGATTGTTTCTACACAACGCAGTGATACAACCCAATCATACTTACGCGCATCACCCATTACACCGACTGATTTAACAGGTAGGAATACCGTAAACGCTTGGCTTACTTTGTGGTAAAGCTCAGCTTTGTGTAGCTCTTCGATAAAGATAGCGTCTGCACGGCGAAGTAAATCACAGTATTCTTTCTTGATTTCGCCCAGTACACGTACACCTAAACCTGGCCCTGGGAATGGGTGACGGTAAAGCATGTCGTACGGTAAACCTAACTCAAGACCGATTTTACGTACTTCGTCTTTGAATAGCTCACGTAAAGGCTCAACAAGACCCATTTCCATGTCGTCTGGTAAACCACCTACGTTGTGGTGAGACTTGATTACGTGTGCTTTACCTGTTGCTGATGCAGCAGATTCGATCACGTCTGGGTAGATAGTACCTTGACCTAACCAACGTGCATTCTTCAGTTTCTTCGCTTCTGAATCAAATACTTTGATAAATGTATGACCAATTGCTTTACGCTTGTCTTCTGGGTCTGATTTACCGGCAAGATCTGCAAGGAATTGATCTTCAGCATCTACTTTGATGATGTTTAGGCCAAACTTGTTACCAAACATATCCATGACTTGTTGGCCTTCGTTTAAACGAAGTAAACCGTTATCAACAAATACACAAGTCAGCTTGTCGCCAATCGCACGGTGAATAAGCATCGCAACAACCGATGAATCAACACCACCTGAAAGACCTAAGATAACTTCATCGTCACCGACTGTTTCTTTAATTCGCTCAATCGCATCGTCGATGATTTTTGCAGGTGTCCAAAGCTTTTCACAGCCACAGATATCAATCGCAAAACGCTCAAGAAGACGAAGACCTTGGTGAGTATGTGTCACTTCTGGGTGGAATTGTACGCCGTAAAAACGCTTTTCTTCCCATGACATAGCAGCATGTGGACACGTTGATGTTTTAGCAGTCGTTTTGAAAGTATCAGGTACTTCCATTACTTTATCGCCGTGGCTCATCCATACATCAAGTACGCCTGCGCCGCCATCTGTAATGTGATCTTCAATAGCATCGAATAACGCACAGTTGCCTACTTTTTCAACTTGCGCATAACCAAACTCTTTCTTATCTGAGCTGTGTACACTTCCGCCAAGTTGCATTGCCATTGTTTGCATGCCGTAACAAATACCAAGTACAGGCACGCCTGCATTAAATACATACTCTGGAGCACGTGGGCTGTTATCAAGCGTTGTTGACTCAGGGCCACCCGACAAGATAATACCTTGTGGGTTAAACTCGCGGATTTGCTCTTCTGTTACATCCCAAGCCCACAGCTCACAGTAAACACCAATTTCACGTATACGACGTGCGATTAATTGCGTGTATTGCGAACCAAAATCTAAAATGAGAATTCGTGAATCGTGAATGTCTTTGCTCATGGAGTATCTCGTTAGTCAGGAACTGCTCTCCCACAGGGGAGATGAAAAATAAATAAGGGCTAGCATATGCTAGCCCATGTAATTTCAATACGTTACGGTTATTAACCTAAACGGTAGTTTGGCGCTTCTTTGGTGATTTGCACATCGTGAACATGTGATTCACCCATACCAGCCGACGTTACACGGACAAACTGAGGTTTAGTATTTAACTCTTCAATTGTCGCACAGCCAGTTAAGCCCATTGCACTGCGAAGACCACCCACTTGTTGGTGAATGATTGTCGCAATAGGTCCTTTATAAGCAACACGGCCTTCGATACCTTCAGGAACAAGCTTGTCTGCTTCGTTCGATTTCTGGAAGTAACGGTCTGATGAACCTTCTTTTTGGTTCATCGCACCAAGGCTACCCATACCACGGTATGACTTGTAGTAACGGCCTTGATATAGCTCAACTTCACCTGGTGCTTCTTCTGTACCCGCGAGCATTGAACCCACCATGACACATGATGCACCCGCAACCAGTGCTTTTACGATATCGCCAGAGAAACGAATACCACCGTCAGCAATAACAGGAATGTCACGGCCTTTTAAGCCTTCAACTGCATCTGAAATAGCGGTGATTTGTGGTACACCACATCCTGTAACGATACGTGTAGTACAGATAGAGCCTGGGCCAATGCCCACTTTAACGGCATCAACACCCGCATCAGCAAGGGCAATTGCACCTTCAGCTGTCGCAACGTTACCCGCTACGATTTGTAAATCTGGGTATGTTTGACGAGTTTGTGCAACACGGTCGATAACACCTTGTGAGTGACCATGAGAAGTATCGATAAGTAATACGTCAACACCGGCTTCAACAAGGGCAGCGATACGCTCATCAGTACCTGGGCCAACACCTACAGCAGCGCCTACACGTAAACGACCTTGCTCGTCTTTACATGCGTGAGGTTTGTCTTGTGCTTTTTGATAATCTTTTACAGTGATCATGCCTTTCAGTTTAAATGCATCATCAACTACAAGAATTTTTTCGATACGGTGCTCGTGCATGAGACCTAAAATTTCATCGCGGTCTGCACCTTCTTTTACAGTCACTAACGATTCTTTTTTCGTCATCACTGTAGAAACAGGCTGCTCAAGTTTAGTTTCAAAACGCATATCACGGCTTGTAACAATACCTACAAGGTTATTGTCAGCGTCGGTTACAGGGAAACCTGAAAAACCTTTTTCTTCTGAAAGCGCGATAGCATCAGCAATTGTTAGATCCGCAGTCACAGTAACAGGGAAAGAAACAATACCTGCCTCGTACGTTTTTACTTTACGTACGTTTTTAGCTTGCTCTTCGATTGTCATGTTTTTGTGGATAAAACCTAAACCGCCTTCTTGCGCTAGCGCAATCGCCAAGCGAGCTTCTGTTACAGTATCCATAGATGCTGAAACTAGCGGCAAGTTAAGTTTGATACCACGCGTTAAGCGAGTTGAAATATTTGCCGTGTGTGGCAAAACAGTAGAATGACCTGGTACTAAAAGTACGTCGTCAAAGGTAAGAGCTTCTTTAGCAATTCTAAGCATTTTGGCAACTTCTCACATGTGGATCTGAGTATAAGGAATTGCGGCCAAATTTTATCAGCGTTATGCGCATGAGTAAATAAAATTCCGCATTTATTTATGATAAAGTAGACGCAGTTTATTTTATTGGGGTTTTAAATGGCTTTAACGCACTCAACACAGCCTATTTATACGGTCTCGCGCCTAAATAAGGAAATTCGCCATGTTTTAGAGCAAGGCTTTTCATCACTTGTGTTAACAGGCGAGATTTCTAATTTTATTGCCCCGGCTTCAGGCCATTGGTATTTCACTTTAAAAGACGACAGAGCTCAAGTGAAAGCGGCTATGTGGCGAGGCAATAACCGTGGACAGACTTTTCGCCCAACAAATGGCGCGCAAGTCACAGTGCGTGCTCGGGTTTCATTGTACGAACCGCGCGGTGATTATCAACTCATTGTTGAGCATATGGCGCCGGCTGGTGAAGGGTTACTAAAACAAGAATTCGATGCACTGAAAATGCGCCTTGCCGCTGAAGGCCTTTTTAGTTCTGCACATAAAAAGCCCCTCCCCACTACGATAAACCGCGTTGGTGTCATTACCTCTGCGACCGGGGCTGCCATCCGCGATATTTTAACCGTTTTAAAGCGTCGCGCACCGCAGCTTGAAGTTGTGATTTACCCTGCCATGGTTCAAGGGGCTGATGCCCACAGCCAACTTATTGAAAAAATTAATATTGCTAACCAACGACATGAAGTTGATGTATTAATACTCGGTCGTGGCGGTGGCTCATTAGAAGATCTATGGTGCTTTAACAATGAACAACTCGCCCGCGCTATATTTGCCAGTGAATTACCTATTGTCAGCGCAGTTGGGCATGAGGTCGACACCACAATCAGTGATTATGTAGCCGATATACGTGCCGCTACACCTTCTGCCGCTGCCGAGCTTGTTAGCCCTAACACTCAGGAGCTACACAATAAAGTCAGTCAGTTAGTGAAGCATTTACACCATGCATTTAAACATACACTGTCTGTTAAACGCAGCACTGCGACACAGTTTGAACATCGTTTGCAGCTGTGTCATCCGCGTAACCAATTAAACCAGCAAACTCAAAAATTAGATGAGTTAACCCTCGCATTGCACAGCGCTATTAACGGTAAAATTCAGCATTATGAGCGCGTTCTTGCAAACTTAACACCGCGTTTAATGCAGCGTTCACCTGAAAAGCAGCTGGCCAGAAGCGAACATCAATTAGTGCAATTACATGGCCGTTTAACGCAAGCTATGCAACAACAGCTCTCAATCTCTCGTAACACCCTTTCACTGCAAGCAAGCCGTTTAGACTCGGTGAGTCCGCTAAGCGTGCTAGCACGTGGCTACAGCATCACTAAAAATGAGCACGGTCACGTTGTGAAGTCAGTGGCTGATATCAAATCAGGGGAATTATTGATAACTGAACTAGCGGACGGCCAATTAAAATCAAACGTGATCTAGCTGTGCGTTATTTACTGTTCAGTACTAACAATGATGCTCAGAGTATCGTCGCTTGATGTGGAAGAAGAGTATTTAAACTGCTTCCACCAGCCTTGCTCCATCAACTTATCGCTGATATTTCGCCAATAATGTGCAGGAAGTGAATCAACCCCTTCAGGCTGTTGCAATTTAAATTCACAGACGGAGGTTTTACAGTTGGCAACAGTCATATCTGGCTGTACAGGTAAATCGGCCATGATAAGAAAGTCTGCCATGGCCGTTTCTGTTTGATACGCCCATGCTTCATCACGCGCCTGCTCTTCTAATAAACTGTACAATGCCTTGGTACGCGAATTAATCTGTTGCGGTGAGACAACCGCCGCTTTGTAACTGGCTATAATTGTTTGTTGATTTGCCACTTGCTGCTGTAACTCTTCAATTTGTTGCACAAGCTCAGTTGCCGTAGCGGATTCTATAGGCGCCTTGTTGAGTGGCTCATTTTGAGCGCTCATGGTTTCAGGTTTTTTAATGCTCACAGATGAAGTTTCATGCGGTTCATAACCAGCAACACTCGGCGCTGCTGGCTCAATGTCAGACGTTGTTGTAGCAGAAAAAGATTGATAGAACGACATCGCAGCAGCGCCACATAAAAAAGACGCTGCACCGACTAACCCTAAAGATAATTTAGACACTTCCGTTGCCCTTTAAATAACAATGTAATTGAAATTACAACATAGCACTCGTATGCGATTCATTGCTAGGGGTGGCTGCACTGTCATCTAAAAAGTTTTGATTCATACTTTCTGCGGGGCATGGGCAGTTTGGTTTACCAACCACCTTAGCAGGCACCCCAACCACCGTTGTATGGGCAGGAACAGGACTCAATACCACAGAGTTTGCGCCGATACGCGCACCCTCACCGACTTCTATATTACCAAGTACTTTTGCACCCGCGCCAATTAAAACGCCTGCGCGAATTTTAGGATGGCGATCGCCTTGCTCATTACCCGTACCGCCTAATGTCACAGACTGTAGAATCGATACGTTATCTTCGATAACCGCGGTTTCACCAATTACAATCCCAGTTGCATGGTCAAACATAATACCATGACCGACTTTACAAGCAGGATGGATATCAACGCCAAATACTTCTGAGGTTCTACTTTGAATAAAGCGAGCAAGCTCTTTTCTGTTTTGCAGCCATAAACAATGTGCGAGTCGGTGTGCTTGTATTGCATGGAAGCCCTTTAAGTTAAGTATCACAGTTAAATAACTATCGGCTGCGGGGTCACGATCTTTAACAGCTTTTATGTCGTGGGCCACATGCGTTAGCATTAAGTCACATTTTACAAAGGCTTGGTCAAATAATTCACGAATAGTAAATGCTGACACGACGGCATCTGCCAGCTTATTAGCAACAATAAAACTCAGCGCCGACCCCAAACACTCATGATTTAACACACACGAGTAAACATGACTTGCTAATAATGGTTCGCGAGTAACGACTTCGTTTGCTTCTTCGCGAAGCTGTTGCCAAATTTCATGACGCATATTTTTGCCTTTCTGGTTGTACCTAACTGCTATGCCTTAAGTTTAACGGATTTGTAGCAAGATGTACTAACCCGTTGTTTATTTGTTCTGGTTATATCTAATAACCAGAGTGTCATCGCTACTTTTTTGTTATCAAACGGTTATTTTAGTGCAAGCCAATACGACAGTGACCGATACAACATCAATCGAACCACTTAAAATAATTCGCTTATATTTCAATAACAAAACCAATATGACATCTTGGCTGTCATATGCCAAAATAGGGACTGGCGTATCGCTGACGGCGTAAAAAACAAAAATAATCATTAAATTTACATCATCAACTTAACAAGGAAACGATGATGAAAAACGACGTACTAAACTCACATAAACTAGGTTATAAACTTTACTTTCAAGATGGTGATAACCAAATCGCATGCTTTGGTCACATCATGAGCGGCAAAGAAGAAATATATGTAAACGATGAATTGGTTAGTGAGAAGCGCAGCTTCGGCTTTAAAAGTCGTCACGACTTTAACTACCAAGATAATGCGTATGCAGTCGAATTTAAGATGCAAAATATGCTAACAGGCAAGCTTGAATGTTCGTTTTTTAAAGCTGGCAAATTGGTAAAGCAAAGCACGCAAACCGCACTGACTGATAACCCAAAACAAGTTGTTATGGTTACCTTAGGTTGCTTTATTGGGGGGGCAATTTTTGGTTTTGCCTTTATCACACTTATCGAGCCGTTTATTGGGAAGTAAGTGATGCAATTAAACCCTAATACAATTAAAACATTAAGGCTTAAGTTCGACTGGACACAGCAGCAGTTGGCCGACGCCTGTGATGTGAGCCTACGAACCATTCAACGTGTTGAAAAAGAAGGTGCGGCATCAAAAGAAACCACCATGAGCCTATGTGCGGTATTTGAAGTACGCCAAGGTGAGCTTATCAAACTAGACGATGAACCAGCCATTGAAAGCGAAGCAAAAGCAGTATCGAAGCAAAACTTGGCCGCAATTGTTGCAGCTTCATCGTGTGTTAGTTTTGCACTGGGTATGGCAACAGTATTTGTTATTTTTTAGGAGTGAACGATGAAAAAAGAACAGCGTGGTCACGCAGTACTCATCGCCTTTGTTGCAGCAACCTTGTTGTTAGCTATCGGCGTGGAAGTTGGCGCATTGTTATAACAAATAGATTGACTGTCAGAGTTGAGCCTTGCTGTGATTCCGGCAGAAAACTAAATAGCAAAACCTTAAAACCGACTCAACAGCCTCTCTATTACGTAAAACAGGTTACTTAAAAATATGAGTAACCTGTTTTACTGTTGTTTGAAGTATCGACTTATTCCCTGTTGTAACACCTTCACAATGCAGTAAAATGAACTGCGCAATAAATTAAGTGCTTCGGATTATTTTTTACATCAACAACAGTGAAAACTCAGCATTTATTGCTAATCTTAATTGAGTAGTCATGGTCAGGAACCAATGTGGTTGAATCAAAAGAATTTTTGAAATTAATACTTGATACCATCTCAGAGCATATCGTTGTTATCAATGAGCTGGGCGATATCATATTTGTTAATCGCAGTTGGCAAACGTTTGGCGATGAGAATAACTGTGACTGTGATATTCAATGGCAGAAACAAAATTACTTAGCTATCTGCAAGTCAGCCGCAATACAAGGCGATGATTTTGGAATAAAAGCCTTAGCAGGTCTCAATAAAGTCATCAATAATCAAGAACCTGAATTTTACTTAGAGTACCCTTGTCATAGCGACATCGAAAAACGCTGGTTTATGATGCGTGCTGTGCCACTGGAGTATAATGCGCAGCGTTTCGTGGTGATTAGTCATTTAAACATCACTGAACGAAAACTTGCAGAACAACAAGTTCAAGAGTTAGCGCATATTGATGGTCTGACACAAATTGCTAATCGACGTCATTTTGATGACTTTTATGAGCAAGAGTGGAGCCGCTGCATGCGACTCAAACTTCCCATATCGCTGGCGATGATTGATTTAGATAACTTCAAACTTCTCAATGATAACTTTGGCCATGTCGTTGGTGACACTTGCCTAAAAGAAGTCGCAAAAATACTGCCCGACTACGCGCGTAGACCTGGCGATTTATGTGCAAGATACGGTGGCGAAGAATTTATATTAGTGTTGGGAAATACTCACTGTTTACAGGCTCAAATGCTATTAACGCGTTTTATGGCCGAGCTTACAGCATTAAAGCTCCCCGAACTGGCTGGCCACCCTTTAACAGTCAGTATTGGTTTGGCAACACTTGTGCCAAACGTCGCTGATAATGCCATGCAATTGATCGAAATGGCCGATAATGCACTTTATCAAGCGAAGGATACTGGCCGCAACAAACTTGTTGTTGCTGATCACTACCCGCAAACAAATAAAGAAGAGTGCCCCTAAAGGAGCACTCTATTGTGTGTTATTGAAACACCTTTTCTACATCAACGACTGATATATTTTTCGCTGGAATAGCGAGCTTATAATCAGCAATCACGTTGTCTTCCGCGACAAGTTCTGCTGGTTTTTCTGCGTTATAAACCATAGGCGATGTTTGCTCTGACGCTAAGCGCTTTTGCATGTCTTTACCGTCACCTGTAATAAACACATAGTGAATATTGTCGGTTTGCAGATTCTCGCGAATAACACGGTTCACATCCTCAAGTGTTAGCTTTTCAAGCTTGCCACGTACATAGTCAACAAAGCTCTCTGTATTATAAAACTCACTATCTAGCGCGTAGCCTAGTTGGCGGTCTTGGCTTGCAACCATTTGTGGCACAAAGTTAATTAAGAAGTTGCGCGTTGCTTCAAAATCTTCTTTGCTGATGCCGTTTTTAATAAGCTTATCTAACTCGAATAACGCGGTACGGGTTGCAAAGTGCGCATCGTTATTAGAGCGCAATGGACGCAGCCATACTTGGAAAATTTGCTCAGAGCGGCCTAAGTTCGCATCAGGCTTAGTTTGGAACATACCACGTGGGAAGTATTCAATGTACGCATAGTCACCATAGTTCATACCACGGGTTTGACGAATACGCTGATACAAGAAGCTATTCGAACTTCTGTGCTCGCCAAAGTATGAACGCACTAGCCATAATGCAGTCCAATCTTCACTACTACGAATCGTCTCTATTGGGAAACCAAACGACACGGCTGTTGATTGCGCCGACTTTTCAACAATGGTGGCATGGTGACCACTCAGTGCTGGCGCATCGGGAATGACTAAACGGCTTTCTTTGCCTTCTGGCAGCGATGTTAAATCTTTTAGCATCGCCGATTTTACATCGCTTGGAATCGCACCAATTAAACCTACGGTTAGTTTTGATTGTGTGAATTGCTTGTCGTAAAACGCTTTTACATCATCAAGCGTCAATGCTTCCAGATCAGATAAGTCACCATAGTTATAGCTTTCGTATGGGTGGCCTTTATACAGTTGATGATAAAGCACTTCTTTACCGAGCTCTTCATCGTTTGATGCTTTAAGCCCCGCTTTAATGCTATCGATAAGCTCTTTTTTCAGGCGTTTGAAGTCATCTTCTCTAAAACCTGGGTTGAGTAATTGTTCACTCACAAGCGCATACCACTGTGTCGCATTGTCTTTGTGTACACGACCGCGCAACGAAATCATCTCTTTATCGATTTGATACCCAAAGCTACCCGCGAGTGGGTATAACGCTTTTTGAATGTCTTTATAGCTCATCGTTTCTGAGCCACCTTTCGCAAGCATGGCTGCCGTTAATGCGGCGACGCCTTTTTTACCTGCTGGATCGGCCGCGGCACCGGTATTAAATAACCAGTTAACATCAACCAATGGTGAACTGTTGGTTTTATCGAGCACTTTAAAATGACGCTCTGTTGGCGCTTGCTCTGTACTTGCAACGGCTGCGTTTAGGTCAACTTCTTGCTCAAATCCTGCCACGTTATCTAAAGCCGACATCGTCACTGTAGTTCGGCTTGAATCAACAAAGTATTTATTCGCTATCGCTTTAATGTCTTCTGGGGTGATGCTATCGGCAGTCGCATAGAGCTGATTGATTACCTCTGGATCACGCTCAAAATGCATGTAGCTTGCAAGTGTCGAGGCGATTGATTGCGATGAATCAAGCCCATTGATAAAGCTGTATTTTAAATTTGATTTTAAGTCTGCCAGTTTTTGGGCATCAACAAGCTCAGTGCGTGCTTGTACATATGTGCGGTTAATGGCATCACGTGCTTTTGCAAGATCGGCTTCGTTTTCTACTTTTACAAAGACATGCAATAACCCCGGATCTTTTGTATCAGGATTATAAGTGAACATTTGACTTGCGATTTGCTTATCAACCACCAATTCTTGATAAAGCGCTGAGTTATTTGAGAAATAAAGCTGTGAGATTAAATCAAGTGCGGCGCGATCTTTTTGCGTTGGATCCCACGCAGTGCCTTTATACGATACAAGCAACCAATGGCCTGGTAAACCGTCATTTTGCTCATGTATATATTTTGGCGCTTGTTGCTTTGGCTCTACTGGAATATCTGCTTGGTAATCACCTTTTTTCCAGTTACCCCAATGTTTTTTCACCATTGCCATGGTTTCTTGAGGGTCGACATCACCAACAATGACCAACGATACATATTCTGGTTTATAAAATTTTGCGAAAAACTCTTTCCCGTAAGCCATTTGATCTGGCATGGCTTCAATGTCTTCAAAAAAGCCCATCGTGGTGTGTTTATAAGTATGTTTCTCAAATGCTTCGTTACGCACTGCTGAAAGCAATTTACGAATTGGACTGGCATTATTTTTTAAGTACTCACCTTTCACTGTTAAGGCTTCTGTACGGAACTGTTCTTCGCTGTACGTGAGGTTTTGAAAGATATCAGCTTCAATTTCAAGCACTTTATCAAGGTGCTCTTTTGAGAAGTTTAAATGATAGTTGGTGTAATCATTAGTAGTATACGCGCGGTTATCAACACCCGAGTTTTTTAAAATATCTGAATACACGTCTTGTGGGAATTTTTCTGAGCCTTTAAACATCATGTGCTCAAAAAAGTGAGCAAAGCCCGTTTTGCCTTCTTCTACTTCGTTACGAGAACCTACCGACACGGGAATTTGTAATGAAACAACATCGGGGTAATCCGTTTTTACCACCATGACACGAAGACCATTTTCTAGTTCTTCTAAAACGTAATCTTGGCTAAATACACGGTTATCTTCTTGGCTGACAACCTGTTCTATTTCGACTTCTTTAACCATATTTGATTGTGAATTCGTCGCACACCCGCTAAGAGCAAGCGTTACAGCAACACTGGTCGCTAATAATCTAAATTTCATAATGATCCTTTAATTTTACTTGTTAGTTATTTTTCTCATAATCAGTTGTGTTTGATTATGCATGAAAGTACTGGAAAATATGAGGGTCAAGGGCACAATTAATGTAAACAGGTGTGTCAATTTAAGATAACACCCCACCACCAACTTGAATTAAATTCATGCTCATTGAAAAACTTTCAACAGAAAAATCTATCTAGACGTCTAAATGGCTGCTATATTATTTCCCATAGACGCAGGCACGAGCTGGAATGAGGATTATGGCTTTATCACTACAAGAGAAAATTGAAGACACCAATCAGGGTGTATACCTGATTGGTACCACACCGCCTAAATCAGGCACTGATAAAGCCATGCTTGAAACCATTGCACAAAAATTATTGGGTCGCCTTCATGAAATTGAATACGATGGTGTCATTATCTACGACATTCAAGATGAAAGCAGCCGTACAGAAAAGCCGCGTCCGTTTCCATTTAAAGAAACCGTAGACCCACGTGAGTACAGCCATTTGTTGCGTAGCCTTTCTCATTTAGATGTTATTACCTACAAAAGTGTTGCCCAGCGCAGTGAAGCTGAATTTACCGATTGGCTACACGAAACACGTAATGAGTTTGATTTAAAAAATCTAGTCTTGGTAGGCAGCCCATCTTCGCATGGTGATATCAAACTAAGTTTACCGGATGCTTATAACACCCTTGCTAAGCAAGACAATGATATGTTTCTTGGCGGTGTAACTATTGCTGAACGCCATGCAAGCAAACGTAACGAGCATGACCGTCTATTAGAAAAAACAGAGCAAGGTTGTAAGTTTTTTATTTCACAAGCTGTGTACAACGCACAAGCTACCATTGATTTAATCACTAGCTATGCACGTAGCTGCAAAGCGTTAGGCATCGCACCTAAGCGTATAATTTTAACGTTTACACCCTGTGGTGGTGAGAAAACGTTAGATTTTATGGAGTGGCTGGGTATCTCTGTACCGGAGGCAACAAAATGGCGCATGCTTGATTCTGCAAATCCATTGAGTGAGTCAGTACGCATTTGCCGTGAAAATCTTGACCTCATATTACAAAGCTGCGCACATTTAGCGGTGCCACTTGGTTTGAATATTGAGAGCTTAACAAACCGTAAAGAAGAAATTGATGCGTCAATTAATCTTTACCGCTTACTTAAAGCAACCATGGAATTAAACTTAGCCGAAAAACAAATCGCTTAAATAATGTGCGCGTTTATACCAATACGTTTAATTAACAGCGATTTTAAAACAAGAAAACGTGGTCGCTAGCAAAGAAAATGCGGGTAAGCATAACAGTTCATTAAACGCTTTTGTTCACCAAGCTAATGTACACACGACTTTATGCTATTAGCGTGTTGATTAGTGCTAATTTAGGCTCCCTTAAATTAGCACTGATACAGCTTAATCTATCGGCGCCTAGGATTTTTTTGCCCTAATATACGTTTTTTGTCACGAGAGCGTCGTGCCTTATTCGTGTTTTTTCGGACTTGTTTTGGCTCTTTTGTTAAATCAGGCTCGTACCCTGGCAGCCATTGTGGTGTTAAGCGTGTATCTAATAAAACATCAATTTCATCCAGTAACCATTGCTCATCAATACTCACCAATGACATGGCCAACCCTGTTTCACCTGCTCGTCCTGTCCGCCCTATACGGTGAACATAGTCCTCTGCAACATAAGGTAGTTCGTAGTTAATCACATACTTTAATGAGGCGATATCAAGGCCACGCGCCGCAACATCTGTAGCGACAAGTACTCGAGTGACACCCGTTTTAAAATTTTGCAGCGCTTTGTCTCGCGCCCCTTGGCTTTTATCGCCGTGAATAGACTCTGTTTTTAAGCCATCCTTACACATTTCTTTTGCCAGACTATCGGCCGTTTGTTTAGTGCGGGTGAATATAAGTACTTGTTGCCAATTTTTCATGCCGATCATATGTGAAACGAGTTCGCGTTTACGATCCTCATCAACCGCATACACAATCTGCTCAACTTCAACAGCAGCCGAATTGCGTTTATCAACCTCAACTAACTTAGGATCATTCAACAACTGTTTACTTAGCTCAAAAATGCTGTCATCAAATGTGGCTGAAAAGAGTAAGGTTTGGCGCTGTTTTGGAACATGACGAAGAATACGCTTTATTTCATCAATGAACCCCATATCAAGCATGCGATCTGCTTCATCAAAAACAAGGGCACTAATGGCAGATAATTTAATGCTCCCTTTAATCACATGATCAAGTAATCGTCCTGGTGTAGCCACCACAACTTGCGCACCTTTAATGGCTTTAATTTGTGGGCCAATACTGGCGCCGCCATAAGCAAGCGCGGCTTTAATAGGTGTATTAGCTGCATAACGCTCAACACTGGCAAATACTTGCTGTGCAAGCTCTCGCGTTGGTGTCAGGATTAAAACTTTTACAGCCTCGGGCAGCGGCTCTTCACGCAATAAGTTATCAAGCAGTGGTAATACAAAGGCAGCTGTTTTACCCGTGCCTGTTTGTGCACTTCCCATAACATCAACCCCGGCTAAAATAAGCGGGATAGTTTGGCTTTGAATAGCCGTTGGGGTGTGATAATTCTCTGCTTGCAATGCTGAAAGGAGTTCAGGCGCAAGGTTTAACTCTGAAAAGCTGGTTACTGACATGATAGGGTGCACAATTACTGTAAAACGTCTATTGTACGCGCAACACTAAAAACAAAAAAGGCGCTAAAGCGCCTTTTCTTACAAGCGTTGCCGTTATGCAGGTTTAAGTGTTTCTTTGCGTTGATTATAAAACGCAATCAAATCATCCACGGTTGCTTGGCAGTATTCACGAATACCTGACACCACCATGTGCTTTTCGCCTGACCCGACTTTTTCACCCTTTTCTAATAAATCGAAACGTAAGGTGATTTTTCCTCGCTTACCTGTATAAGTGAAATCAGGCTCCGCGAATTGCAGCGCTGGTGACGTAATATCAAGTCGGTCTAAATTAATGAGCATTGACTCATAGATAACCATAGGTCGTGCTGGATTGATCATTACATCTTGCTTACCCATTAATGGAATGATCACATGCGGGAAAGTGGTACCAGAAAACTCAACGTAGTTTTTAATTAAGCTATTGATCAAATCTGGACATTGACTGACCGCCCCCTCACGTTTCACTTTAAGCATTACTTTATCGCCATCAGTGATATCAAATTCATCGGCGCCTTCTGGAAAAGAGAGCTTTGATGTCTCATCAACCATACCAGCAAAAGTGAATTCCATCTTTTCGCTGATCCCGTAACGGCTGAGTACAAGCGAAAAAAGTAAATCGCCAGGTACACAAAACTTTTTGGCATCTTTGTCGTGTAACGGATTAAAGTCATCTGCCACGGACTTAGCAAAACGACAACCTTGCTCACGAGTAATAGAGACGTAATCAGCATGTTGCTGATAAAATGGACTTAACATAATTGTTCACTGCTTAAACTGCTTATAACCTGCCTATACTACCAGAAAAATTTATAGGAGAGGTCGAATCTGTTAAATATAAGTCACACGCTCAGCGAGAGTTTAGCTACAATTACTAAAATGTTGGTTTTTATATCTAAAATGAACTTTGTATCAATTTGTACGCAACAGTTAACAAATGAACAACAATAGTGAACACTAAAGCAGCGCCAGAGCGTAATGAAAAGTTATTAATTTTAACTAAATATAAATTCAGATTCTATTTTAAAACAAGGCGCTAACTTAGAAGTCGCGACAAAAACACAAATAGGTCTGAAAGCGCTGGCAGTTCTTAGTGCTATTTGTGGCGGGAACGGTAAATAAGGTATGATGAACACGTTTTTTATCGTGTAATTGCCACTCATAGGCTGCATAATCATAATTATAATAAGCGGCATAAAAATGAGCTCTCATATTGAGATAGGTACGTTACACCAACGTTCAATGGTTAATATTACTTTGAAAAAAAGACTTTTAGAAAACAGGGGCTTGGTTAAATGATAAACCGATTAAGCTGGTCATTACTGTTTTTATGTTTGTGCTTTTCAGCAAATTTGCTGGCCGATGAAAGTACAGACCAGCCTTTTTTTAAAGTATCACCCATTGTGTGTGTAACAGATACAAAACAAAAAGTATGTGAATTTAATATTCAAGTTCACTTTAGGTTAGCCCCATTTAAAGAACTTTGCTTAGAGGTAACACAACGCCCACAGTACACACAGTGCTATACACAAAACGGCTTAATTATTGAAAAATTTATAATAAAAACCGAGCACCCGCTGACTGTTAAACTAATAAATCCGATAAACAATGAAGTTGTTCAACAACAATTACTTTCAATAGCAAACTATGAAGCTAAAGATTATCGTATTAAACGGCGTTTTGGCTGGAGTTTATAATGCACCATATTTTTTTGATTGAAGATGATGTAAAGCTAGCTAGCTTAATTCAAACGTATTTATTGAAGCATGGCTACACAATTGATGTTTTTAATACAGCAAAGGCATATCGCCAAAGCGAAATTACCTTTATTCCATCACTTATTATCTGCGACATAATGCTCCCAGATGGTAATGGTTTTGAACTAATTTCGCAGCTGAAAGAAAAGTTCAGCTGTCCGGTGATCTTTTTAACCGCCTTAGATTCAGTGCAATCACAAATTAAAGGGTTAGATTTGGGCGCCTATGACTATCTTTTAAAACCAATCAAGCCTGAATTACTACTGGCCAAAATTAAAACCATAATTACCCACTCTGTTGGCCAAGATAACTTTTCTAAGCAAAACGATATTTTACGCATCGATAATAAAAAAAGAGATATCTTTTTCCATAACACAGCGCTTAACCTGAACGACAGTGAATTTGAAATTATTGCCTACCTTGCCAAAAACTCACCGCAACCCGTTTCACGTGAAGTCTTGTTCAAACATATTATCGGTCGTGAGTACGACGGACTTGACCGTGCTATCGATTTAAAAATCAGTCGACTCAGGAAAAAACTAAAAGAAACCATTAAAGATCATAAAGAATCTTTAGATATCAAGTCTGTGCGAGGTAAAGGATACAGCTTGGATATTTCAGAAATATGAAGCAGCAGTTTTTTAAACTTTATTTAATCATCACCGTAAGTTTAATTGCCTTAGTGCTTGCATTTGGCCAACTCTATAATCAGTTTTTCTTAGAGCAAACCCCTAGTATTCAACTCAGTGTGGATGAATTAGCACTCATCGCTCAACATAAAGACACGCGTATTAACGCATTTAATCAAAATGAGTTAATTTTACCTGACTCTTTACAGGCATCATTCGACAGAGATGGCATTATCAGTGTCAATGAAAACGGCCAACAATTTGTTTATTTGAAGAGCGATAATGGTGCAATACAAAGAGTCGGCCCTATTACGCTTATTTCACAAAGTAAAAATGACTGGCTCGCTTTTTTTGCATTTTACATTTTGCTTGCAGCCATGATCTTAGCCTTTATTCGCCCTGTATTTCGTGATTTGGGGTTATTGCAACGTGCCGCATACCGTTTCAGTAAAAAGCCGCAACGTATTGAGCTGGATATCAAACCAAACTCCTCCATTGCGCCTTTAGCAAATACCTTTACTCATATGTCTGATCGCATCACACAGTTTGTACAACTTCATAATGATTTATCACGCATTATTTCCCATGAGATTCGTACCCCACTCTCGCGAATGCGCTTTGCACTGTCGATTTCTGAATGTGAAACAGAAGAAAGTATTCAAATAGAACGCGATATCGATGAAATTGAATTACGCCTTGAACAATATTTGTCATTTGCACGATTAGAGCATCAACAAAGTGTCTTTAATCAAGAGAAAACCAACCTGACAAGGTTGATTGAGACTGAGATCCACAAATTTGAACTCTACAAAGAGCTTAAGTTTAGCGTTAAATTAGACGTAATAAATGCCTATTGCGAAGCAAGTTTTATGGCCATTGCCGTTCAAAACTTGCTGATTAATGCCACTAAGTACGCAAAACACACCATTTTAATACACAGCGCGGAAGAAAGTGATTTTTATACCATTAGTGTGACTGATGACGGGCCCGGACTGCCTATAAATGCTGACGCACTCATAGAGCCTTTTAAACAAGGTGAAGGGGATAAACTCGCAAGCGGCTATGGGTTAGGGCTCTACATTGTGCATCGCATTGCCAGCTGGCATGGTGGGGTCATAACACTTGCAAACAACACAGACACCGGTGGGGCTGAAATTGCAATACGCTGGCCTAAAAGTGGTAAGTAATTCCAGCAAAACCCGAAAAGTAACCATTTTTTTCGATCATGTGTGAACGTGCCAAATGGCTATCAAGCCACGTGTGTTTAAGCTTAAAGTCGATACTAAAACTGTCACTCAGTGGGTATACGTAACTCACTTTTAAGTGATAATTAACCGCACTCTCTAAATCATATTTAGGTAAGCGAACCACACTTTCTGATGGTAAAACGGTGTAGTAATAATCGATTAATTCTTCATTCTTATAGGTCGCGCCGGCCTCTATACCCGCGATACCCGAAAACAATTTAAATTCACGAGAGCCAGTCAAAAGTAATTCATAACCGTCATGTACATGCGTTACATCGTGAAAATATGCAGCACTTAACCACACAGAGTCGTACACGTTTACCGCTGAGGCTACCCCTGCCATATACGATAAATCACGTTCAATGGGGGTCAGGTTTATTGGTGAAGCTGAGGGTCTTGTTGGTCTATCAGTGCCTGTTCTAATAACACCCGTGGCATACAGTTTATCGATACCATCCAACTCAAAAAAGAAACCATCATCGTTAAAGCGGCCGAGTAAATCGACATAGAAATCTGGGGTTTCGATTAAGCTGTAACCAAGCGAAAAGTCGTCGAAGTACCAATCATCACCATAATAAGCCACGCTTGGTAAAACAGGAGACGTGACGTTATCCGCACCAAGAACAGGGTTCTCTATACCACCGTATCCTAGTGTAATACTGGCATGAATTGTCGACTTTTTTATCAACTGTGGTTGTTTTACATCTCCCTGCGCATAAGCGATAGACGTCGTTAAACAACACAGTAAGCCAAGCAATTTTTTCATCAACTTAATTCACCTTAATAGCATTATTAATGATTATAATGATGCCTAAACACGATTAATAACCCACAGGTTTCCACCCTTCTGGGTGCGATCATAGCGTTTGCACACATTTTTGTATAATTTTTTCACTCAACAACTATGTTAATGCGGGGCTAATCCCTCACTTACTTCAAACTAACACACTGAAAAAAATATGAAATACTCTGTACATTTTGCTACAGAGGATTTTCAATCGTTTTATTACTTTTAGTTATAAGATAAAAACCCATCTTTCTAAGATGACTTATTTTCCCTTACAAAAGAGTAACATAAACACTCACCTTCCCTAAAAACCCCCTTTTACAATCTGGCTTTTGCCCCCATTTTTAATTAACTGCAAACGTTAATAAAACAGCCTGACTAAAAAGCGAAGTAAACACGACATATAGGCCACATCCTTTTATGTTGAGCAGAGTACACAAACGAAAAAAGGGCCCGAAGGCCCTTTGTCACATAACACACTTAGGGAGTGATTAGCTGCGCTTTGCTTTACGGCGTCTTAAGCCTGCAAAACCTGCCATTAGAAGTGTTAGCCATGCAAGTGAGCCGCTTGAGCTCGACTTCGCTTCTACTTCAGGTTGTACCGTCACTTCTTGCGCAGTAACAGTTACTGAAACACCTAACTCCATCGCGTCAACACCATCGCTTACTGTTACTGTAAATTGATGCTCTCCAACGCTTAAACCAGACACTTCTGTAACTGCTGATGTCGGGCTTGCTATTACACCAGGACCTTCCCATGAGAAAGTTAACTCATCATTATCTAAATCATGTGATGCCGATGCATCAAGGGTTAGTACGCCGCCTTCCGTCATTTGTTGAGCACTTGCTTCAACTGAAACGACGGGTGCGTCATTTAAACCTTCAACCG
>NZ_JAJJZF010000024.1:0-69443 GCF_020966275.1 Pseudoalteromonas sp. MB41
AGTAACAACGGGGTTGGTGGTATCGATATTGCCTGTGGCGGTAACGTTGCTGGTGTTGCCTGCATCATCACTGATGGTCACGGCAACCGTGTAGCTGCCTTCGGCTAGGGCTGTCGGTACTTCAACGCTCCAATCACCACTGCTATTTACGGTGGCGGTGAGTGTTTGCTCTGCCCCATTGCTGTCGGTGACTGTCACGGTGACAGTGCCGCCCACTTCATTACTACGACCACTGAGTACCGGCGTGACATCACTGCCCTCACCCACACCAGTTAAGGTTAGTGTTGGCGCAAGGGTGTCGATAACACCGGTCACGGTTTCTTCGCTTAAGTTACCAACCCCATCACGGACACTGGCTTCAACGCTAAACTGACCATCGGCTAAGGCGGTGGTTGGGCTCACACTCCAATTACCATTAGCATCAACAATGGCGGTCAGTGTTTCTGTTGCACCGTTGGCATCGGTGACAACTACGCTGACTTGTGCCCCTTCACCGGCATCGGTGGTCCCGCTAATAAGTGGGGTGTTGTCGTTTGTCAGTGCATCCACGCTCACGGTTAAAGTCGGCGGTGTACCATCAAAATCGGTTGAGGTAATCGTGCGTACATTGCCGGCTTCATCAGACGCACTTGCGGTGATAGACGCTAAACTGAGCAGTGGTACAGTTAAGCCGGTCAATGACCAATCACCATTGGCATCGGTTGTCGCAGTGTATGTCACTACACCACCGCCAACCAAGTTTTGGGTAATAGTGACCGTACTACCAGCCGGTAAATCAGAGGTACCGCTTAAAGTAACCAATTGACCCAGTAAGAAGGTCGGCACAAAGGCAAGCTCTGGTGCAATTGTATCAACTACACCACTGTCTGTGGCGCTGCTGTTATTACCCGCTGAATCACTGATACTCGCTGTCACACTGTAGTTACCATCGGCCAATGCTTGCGTCGCATCGACACTCCAATTACCTGACGCATCGGTGGTCACTGTCACTGTGTGGCTGGTGCCATTGGCATCGGTAAAGGTCACATCTAAATTCGTATTGGCTAAATCTGATGAGCCAGTGACTGTGGGTGTGTTGTCATTGGTTAGCGCTGGCGCATCAATGGTGATGGTTGGCGCGGTCACATCAATTGTGCCGGTTTCGGTGTCACTGCCTGTATTACCTGCGGCATCCACAATGGTTGCAACAACGGTGTAATCACCTTCGGCGAGTGCCGTTGTTGCTTCAGCTGACCAACTACCATCGGCTTGTACAGTTGTTGTTACTGTTTGAACATTACCCGCACTGTCGGTGATGGTTAATGTAACAAGCGTCCCCGCAGGCACGCCTGTACTTTGACCACTAATAACAGGGGTTACATCGTTGCTGTCGGCAATCGCATCAATACTGACAACAGGTGCGGTGATATCTACATTACCTGTCGCATTGTCTGTGCCTGTGTTACCAGCAGCGTCTGTAACAGAAGCTGTGACTGTAAATGTACCTTCGGCTAATATAGTCGAAGCGGCAACAGACCAACTACCATTGGCTAATACTGTCGCGACAACTGTTTGTGTATTTCCAAGAGAGTCAGTAATAGTCAAGGTGACTAAACTGCCTGCACTTGCGTCTGTCGTACCGCTAATTGTTGGAGTGGTATCATTGGTGTCGTTAATATCATTTATGGTGATACTAGGCGCAGTAAGATCGACTGTTCCTGTGCGTGTTGCCGTGCCATCAATAGTATTAACTGTCACCGTTGCGGTAACTGTAAAACTTCCTTCTGGTAACGCATTGTTTGCTGTCACAGACCAAACCCCGCCGGTGACCATTGTGGTTAATGTTTCTACCGGATTGACACCATCATCAATCACAACTGTCACCGTGCTGCCATCAGCGGCATCAGTTGTGCCCGTAATCGTAGGAGTTGGATCGTTAATTTCACCAATAACATCTATCGCAATGCTTGGCGCAGATGTATCGAGTGTAAAGCTTTCAGAGGCTGTTGCGGTATTACCCGCAGCATCTTCAACCGTTGCCACAACCGTGTAATCATCGTTTGTTAGTGACGGTGAAGTAACAGACCAGTCGCCATTTCCATCAACCACCGCTGATAAGTTCAGCGTATTTCCGCTTGAATCAGTTACAACTAAAGAAATAACTGTGCCAGCCGGTTCTGACGAAGTCCCACTGATTGTTGGCGTATCTGTATTGACCGTCCCTAGATTATTAATGGTTAATAATGGTGGCGTTGTATCAATACGACCCGTGCCTGAGTCTGTGCCAACATTGCCTGCTGCATCGGTGATCGTTGCAGTAATAGTATAATCGCCGTCAGGTAATACAGAGGCATCTGTTTGCCACGACCCATTGGCAGCTACAGTCGCGGTAAAGTTATGTGTATCCCCATTACTGTCAATAACAATAATACTGACCAGTGTTCCCGCAGGCTCGGTTGAGGTACCACTTAAGGTTGGTGTATCGTCGTTACCTAGGCCATTATCATTCACAGTAACAACCGGGTTGGTGGTATCAATATTGCCTGTTGCAGTCACACTGCTGGTGTTACCTGCATCATCACTTACTGTCACCGTGACGGTATAATCCCCCTCAGCAAGACCATTAGGAACTTCTCTACTCCAGGTTCCGTTGCTGCCAACAATGGCAGTAAAAGTTTGTACTGTGCCGTTGCTATCCGTGACAGAAATAGTAACCGTCGCACCAATTTCATTACTGGTACCACTTAACACCGGAGTGACATCACTGCCCTCACCCACGCCAGTTAAGGTCAGTGTTGGCGCAAGGGTGTCGATAACACCGGTCACGGTTTCTTCGCTTAAGTTACCAACCCCATCGCGGACACTGGCTTCAACGCTAAACTGACCATCGGCTAAGGCGGTGGTTGGGCTCACACTCCAATTACCATTAGCATCAACAATGGCGGTCAGTGTTTCTGTTGCACCATTGGCATCGGTGACAACCACGCTGACTTGTGCCCCTTCACCGGCATCGGTGGTCCCGCTAATAAGTGGGGTGTTGTCATTTGTCAGTGCATCCACGCTCACGGTTAAAGTCGGCGGTGTACCATCAAAATCGGTTGAGGTAATCGTGCGTACATTGCCGGCTTCATCAGACGCACTTGCGGTGATAGACGCTAAACTGGCCAGTGGTACAGTTAAGCCGGTCAATGACCAATCACCATTGGCATCGGTTGTCGCAGTGTATGTCACTACACCACCGCCAACCAAGTTTTGGGTAATAGTGACCGTACTACCAGCCGGTAAATCAGAGGTACCGCTTAAAGTAACCAATTGACCCAGTAAGAAGGTCGGCACAAAGGCAAGCTCTGGAGGAATTGTATCAACTACACCACTGTCTGTGGCGCTGCTGTTATTACCGGCTGAATCGCTAATACTCGCTGTCACACTGTAGTTACCATCGGCCAGTGCTTGCGCTGCATCGACACTCCAATTACCTGACGCATCGGTGGTCACTGTCACTGTGTGGCTGGTGCCATTGGCATCGGTAAAGGTCACATCTAAATTAGTATTGGCTAAGTCTGATGAACCTGTCACCGTTGGCGTGTTGTCATTGGTCAGCGCTGGCGCATCAATGGTGATGGTTGGCGCGGTCACATCAATTGTGCCGGTTTCGGTGTCGGTGCCTGTATTACCTGCGGCATCCACAATGGTTGCAACAACGGTGTAATCACCTTCGGCGAGTGCCGTTGCTGCTTCAGCTGACCAACTACCATCGGCTTGTACAGTTGTTGTTACTGTTTGAACATTACCCGCACTGTCGGTGATGGTTAATGTAACAAGCGTCCCCGCAGGCACGCCTGTACTTTGACCACTAATAACAGGGGTTACATCGTTGCTGTCGGCAATCGCATCAATACTGACAACAGGCGCGGTGATATCTACTTCGCCTGAGGCCGTGTCGTTTCCTGTGTTACCAGCAGCATCTGACACCTCAGCGTCAATGGTATAACTGCCTTGCGCTAATGCTTGAGATACAGCAACTGACCAACTACCGTCGGCTCCCGTTGTTGCCACCAGCGTTTGCACATTGCCCGCACTGTCTGTAATTGTCAGCCTAACTTCGGTGCCGGTTGGCACACCTGAGGTTTGTCCGCTAATGACGGGGGTTGTGTCGTTTGTCACAGCTTGTGGGTCGATGACCACTGTCGGTGCTGTGGTATCAATAAGACCTGTTTCGGTGTCTGTACCTTGATTTCCGGCTGCGTCTTGCACTGTTGCAACAACGGTGTATTCGCCTTCAGCGACCGCATCTAACGCCTCTACAGACCAACTACCATCGTTGTTAACGGTTGCAAAGAGTGATTGCTGCACGCCTTGGCTGTCTGTGATCACTATACTGACAACAGTGCCCGCAGGAACTCCTTCTGCCATACCACTGATCACTGGTGTTACATCTGAGCTTGGTGCAAGTGCATCCACCGTGATGGTAGGTGCGGTAGTATCCACAACACCAATCGCAGTATCAGAGGCTGTATTACCTGCCGCGTCACTTACTGTTGCTTCAACGGTGAATGCGCCTTCGGCAATAATCACATCAGCCTCAACTGACCATGAACCATCTGCTAAGGTAGTCGTAATCAGGGTTTGCGTATTACCGTTACTATCTGTCACCAAGAGGGTAATTTGTGAGCCTGCAGGTACACCCGTTGTTTGACCAGACAACACGGGCGTTACATCATTTGTGTCGGCAATATTATCAATGCTGATTGTAGGGGCTGTTAAATCAATAATGCCTGTTTCGGTGTCTGTTGCTTGATTACCTGCACTGTCGGCAACCACCGCGGTTACTGTATATTGACCTTCGGCTAAGTCTGTACTTGCCGCCACAGACCACGAACCATCTTGTGCCACCGTCGCTGAAACAACCTGCGAATCCCCATTACTGTCTGTAATAGTCACGGTTACAATACTACCCGACACTAAACCCGATGTTTGGCCTGAAATTAATGGCGTAACATCACTGGTATCTGCAAGTGCATCAATAGTGACTGTCGGAGGGGTTATATCAATTAAACCCTGTGCACTGGCATCGCTGGTTAAGCCATCCACAGTGACCGACGCCGACACAGTGAAACTCCCCTCACTAAGTGCTTGTGTTGGTTCTACACTCCATACGCCATTTTGCACTGTCGCAGTAACAGACTGGCTATTATTATCACTGTCTTCAATGATGACTGTTATTAGCGTGCCATCAGGGGCATCAGACGTACCGCTAATTGTCGGTGTTGTATCATTGGTATCATTAATAGCATCAATCGCAATACTCGGTGCAGAGCTATTAAGAATAAAGGCGCTGTTAGCTTGCGCTGAATTACCCGCCGCATCGGTCACAGTAGCAGTAACACTAATATTGCCATCTTCTAACTGAGCAGGTACATCGCCTGACCAGCTGCCATCGGCATTCACAATTGCTGTAAATTCATAACTTGCGACACCATCAGTGACCACCACTGTTACGATGCTGCCCGCAGGTTCATTTGTTTGACCACTGATCGTTGGCGTGGTGTCATTCACTGTGCCCAGATTATCAATCGAAATGGTCGGCGCAGTGATATCAATCACCCCAGTATCCGTTACTTGAGTTTGATTACCTGACTCATCCGCGACACTGGCTGTGACTGTAAATGCGCCCTCAGCCAAAGGCGTATCAGGGCTGATAGACCACGTACCATCAGCAGCTACAACAGCCGAAAGAGTTTGCGTCGCTCCATTGCTATCTGTAACAACAACCGACACAACCGTGCCAGCAACTGCATCTGTAGTACCCGAAATAAGTGGGGTTGTATCATTTGTAAGCGGATCGAAATCAAGCGTTAATAGCGGACCCACACCATCAAAGTTACCAATTTCGGTATCTGTGCCTGTATTACCCGCATTATCAGTGATACTGGCCGTCACTGTAAATTGCCCTTGCGCGACTGCACTGGTTACAGGCACAGACCAATTTCCATTGGCATCTACTGTGGTGGTATACACTTGGCTATTATTTTGCGAATCAACCACTGTCACAGTCACTGTACTGCCATTCACGGCACCTTGTGATGTACCCGAAATCACTGGTGTGCTGTCGTTTATTGAGCCTATCGTATCAATTGTCACGCTAGGGGCCGTAATATCAATCACCCCTGTAATTGAGTCGCTTGCTGTATTACCAAATTGATCAGTCAGCGTTGCATCAACGGTAAACTCACCCTCAGCTAACGCTTGCGATACTGTAATGGTCCAATTACCATTTGCATCAACCTGTGTGGTAAAGGTTTGAGCCACGCCAGATTCAGGCGTAATCACCACGGTGATTTGATCTCCCGCTGTCGCGTTTAATGTAGACCCTGAAATGGTGGGGGTTATATCATTTGTCTCACCAACAGCGTCTATTAAAATAGTCAGTGATGAACTATCGATTTGACCTGTTTCAGTGTCAGAGGCTTGATTGCCTGCATCATCTGCCACCGAGGCAGTTACGGTATACTCACCTTCAGCAAGGCTTGTAGGCACATCTGCACTAAAGCCACCATTATTGTTGGTTACCGTTGTAAATGTTTGGCTATTGCCGTTGGAGTCAGTGACCACGAGCGTGACTGTTGTTCCAGCATTAACACCTTGTACCGTACCTGTAATGGTCGGGGTGTTGTCGGCACTGCTCCCTAAGGGGTCAAGATCAATAATTGGCGCGGTTAAATCGATATTACCCGTTGCGGTATCAAGCGCTTGATTGCCAGCTTCGTCTGCCACTGAAGCAATTACCGTGTATTCACCCTCTGCTAGGCCGTTTGGTACATCCGCACTAAAGCCACCTGCGCTGTTGATTAAGGCCGTGAACGTTTGGCTATTGCCATTAGAGTCAGTGACCACAAGCGTGACGGTTGTACCCGCATTAACGCCTTGCACCGTCCCCGTGATAGTCGGGGTGTTGTCTGCACTGCTTCCAAGGAAGTCAAGAGCAATAATAGGAGCTGTTAAATCAATAACGCCTGTTGCTGTATCAAGTGCTTGATTACCCGCAGGGTCACTCACCGTGGCGGTGATTGTAAACTCACCTTCTGCTAAGACCTGATTTGCACCGACTTGCCACGTGTTGTCAGCATTTACAACCGCAGTTAAGACCTGTTGATTGCCATTGCTATCAACAAGCGTAATAGTGACTAAAGTGCCTGGCTCAACGCCCGAAACAACACCCGATATAACGGGTGTAACATCATTTGAATCCGTAAATTCGTTTATCGCAATGCTCGGAGCGGTTAAATCAATAACACCTGTTTCAGTATCTTCAGCACTATTACCCGCTTTGTCCTGTGTTTGTGCAACAACCGTAAATTCACCTTCTGCTAATTCATCAGTGACTGTGACTGACCAGCTACCATCGGCATTAGTAATTGTTGTGAATGTTTGTGTACTGCCTGCACTGTCTGTCACACTTACCGTGACTGTCGTTGCTGCATCAAGTCCTTGCGTCGTGCCTGATATTGTCGGCGTTGTGTCGTTACTATCAGCCATTGTATCAATGTTGATAATAGGCGCGGTCAAATCGATAGTACCTGTTGCAGTGGCGGTGCTGGTATTCCCAGCTTCATCACTGACACTTGCTGTGACAGTGTAATCGCCTTCGGCTAATTCGCTGGCAACATCGACCTGCCAGTTACCTTGCGCATCGGTTGTAGCTGTTAGTGTTTGCGTTACTCCATTGCTGTCTGTCACAAGCAATGAAATGGTAGTACCCGCGGGTACATCAAGTACTGACCCTGAAATTGTTGGCGTTGTGTCATTGGTATCATTAAGGGGATCAATGAAAATAGTTGGATCGGTTAAGTCAATTTCACCAATTTCACTGGCTGTGGCCGTGTTACCCACCTCATCCGTAACGGTTGCCGTGACGGTAAATTGGCCTTCAACCAAAGGAATGGTGGCCTCTACAGACCAATCACCATTTGCATCGGTAATAACCTGTATTGTTTCTGTCGCGCCATCACTGCCTATAAAGGTCACGGTGACCACTGCGCCCGGGGCAACATCTTGGGTCGAACCCGATACACTGGGGGTTGTGTCATTGGTATCAATAATAAAGTTAATACTGACTGTTAAGTCAACATTACCGATTGCAGTAGCTTGCGCTTCGTTACCTTGTGGGTCTAGCACGGTTGCTACAACCGTAAAATCCCCCTCAGGAAGAGGTTGAGTCATTTGAATAGACCAACTTCCGTCAGCTTGTGTAATCGCTAATAAATTAAATACGCTACCATCACTTGCTGTAACAGACAGCATGATAGTTGTGCCCGGCGCAACTCCCTCAGTTTGACCACTTAGTAATGGCGTGGTGTCGTTGCTATCTGCAATAGAATCGATCGTGATTGAAATAGGCGAAAACGCCACTGTCCCAGAAGTATTAGCCGTCGCAGAATTTCCTGCCGGATCTGATACTGTTGCAATCGCAGTAAAACCGCCTTCAGGTAATGCTGTGCTCGCCTCCACACTATAGCTGCCATCAGCTAACACAAACGCTGTAAGCGATTGTGATTGGCCATCACTACCCACAACTTGAATAGTCACTTGTGTGCCTTCTGGCACACCCTCAACACGACCAACAAACACAGGCGTGGTGTCATTCGTATTGGCAATGGCAGTTAAGGTGATGTCTGGTGCCGTTAAGTCAATCACCCCTGTTGCGCTATCCTGTGCTTGGTTTCCTGCCAAGTCGCTGACAGTTGCAGTCACCTCAAACGGCCCTTCAGCCAGTTCACTTGGAACATCGAGAGTCCAATTACCATTAGCATCGGTGATGGCGGTTAAAGTCTGAACTTGGCCATTTATATCGGTTACCACAACCGTCACAACGCTACCTTCAACCACACCGACTACATTACCGGTTATGGTTGGCGTGGTGTCTTGCGTATCTTCAATTGGGGTAATATTTATTATCGGGGCGGTTACATCAATAATACCAGTGGTGCTTGCTTGTGCTTCGTTACCCGCTGCGTCTAAAACAGTGGCTGTCACGGTAAATTCGCCTTCAACCAACGCAACTGGCACATCAACTGTCCAGCTACCGTCGTCAGCAACAATCGCTATCACGGTTTGAATAGCGCCATCGGCTGCAGTAATCACCACCGTGATCTCACTGCCAACAGTCACCCCACTCACATTGCCTGAAATCGTGGGGGTTGTGTCATTAGTTTCACCAATTGGGTCTATGTTTATCACCGGTGCCGTTAAATCAACGAGTCCATTTTCTGTATCGGTGCCTTCGTTACCTGCCGCATCTACAGCCGAAGCCAATACGGTATATAAACCTTCAGCAAGCGCTTCTGTGGTAATACTCCAATTACCTTGCTCATCAACTTGGGTGACAAATGTTTGTACTTGGCCTGCGCTGTCTGTCACCGTAATTGTGACATCATCACCTGCGCTAATGCCTGATACAGAGCCATTAATCACCACCGTTTGTGACGCAGAGTCGGACAATTCATTAATGATAACAACAGGCGCGATGGTATCGATATTCGCACCAATCGTGTCACTAACAGGGTCGCCATTTGGGTCAATAGCAACCACTTCAATCACAATAGGGCCGTCAGGCAGTGGATCCAAAGGTGGAGTCGTAAAGGTACCATCGGGTTGAACAACCACCGTAACCACTTGGTTATTACCATTCACATCGGTGACAGTCACCGTGACTGTTTCACCAACAAGATTTTCAGTGGTTCCTGTGATCACAGGTTGAGAGTTATTTATAACACCTGGGTCATCAATACTAACCGTTGCCGTTAAGGTGTCTGTTGGGACAACACCATCGGTTGTATCACGCGGCGAAAAAATACCACTGCTATCGCTATTAAAACTATCATCAAATGCGAGACTTGAAGGGTCAATGCCCTCTGCAATACGTGCTAATTCTACAAATGAAGTACCGCCACCCGAGGTCGCTCCCCCTGTACCACCAGCGGCAGTGGCTTCTAAACTATCGAGAATATCGCCACCGCCTTCAAGCGCATCTAAAAAGTCGCTTATGTCACCACCTTGCTGCGGGTCTGGGGTTGCTTGATTTGGTTGATTCAAGCTTGCAATGGCGTCGTCAATACTGTCATCAAACACCGTATTTTCAGAGCTATCTTTGACCTCTTTTGCGAGTAGGTCCGGCGTAATGGTGACCTTTTTATTAGCAGGAATAGATAAAGACTCACCTTGCACGTCAATTAACAATGTTGACTTATCCGCGGTGATAACGGTATCACCCACAGTGATAACATCACCCACACTCAGTGCTTTAATTGACCCATCGGCTTGAATAATACCGGCAGAGCCTTGTACATCAATAACTAATAATTGGTTCGCATCCATTTGCTATTCCTCAACATATTTAAATTGCACGCGTATAACGTAAATCTAGTAGAGAAACAGCACTTAGTTACTGGACTATGGTACAGGTTTTACACAAAGCTAATACTATAGGACTAAAGTACGGGTACACGTAAAATAGGATCAAACACCCGCAAAATAATACAAAAGAAGTATTTGCAGTATCTAAATTTGTTGACTAAAACTAACTTAGCGTGAATTAAATTTAGTCGATAAAAGAGGATGATATGACTATTAGCGAAAAGTTCACTACCAAGAAACTCTCTGTATTTTTCACTTTATTATTTGCTGCAAACGGCAGCTTTTTTAATGCTAATGCAGAACAAGTTTCAGTGATGCCTCTAAATTATGTGGCAGATAAAGCAATTTCAACCAACCCTGAAGTGCAACAAGCTTGGCATGCATTTAAAGCATCTATGCATGGTATTGATGCGGCACGTTCTGGCTATTTACCCACAGTGGATGTGTCGGCCAGTGCTGGGTACGAAAAGCGCAATTACGGTATTGAAGAAGAATATAACCGTAACACTGCCGAATTAACGCTCGGGCAAATGCTTTACGATGGTTTCAGAACCTCAAATAACGTAAAACGTTTTGAACGAATCCAATTAATACGTTATTTCGAATTATTAGATCAAGCCGAAAAAACAGCACTCGCTGCAAGTATCGCTTATTTAGACGTACAAAAGTTTACTGAGCTTGTTGAACTTGCTGAAATTAACCTTAAAGAACATGAATCGGTTTATCAGCAGATTGAACAAAGTGTGGGAGCTGGCGTTGCGCGTGCTGCTGATCTTGAACAAATTAGTGGTCGTCTGTCATTAGCGCAGTCAAACGTGATGACAGAATATGAAAACTTGCATGATGTCAGTGCACGCTATTTGCGTATTATTGGCGAGCTTCCGACTCAAGGTACGGTAAAGGCAAAGTTGAGTGATGACGCAATCCCCATCACAATAAATCAAGCCCTTGATATCGCCTATAAAAACAGCCCAAATTTTTATGCATCGCTTTACAATATCGAAGCACAAAAAGCCAATGCAGACTCGCAAAAATCGGCCTTTCATCCGAATGTTGATTTATCAGCACGCTACGGCATGCAAGACCGAGACGAGTTAGGGTTAAACGAAACCCGCTCTGAGGCACGTGTTGGTATTGATGTGAGATACAACCTCTATAACGGCGGACTCGATAGCGCAAATCTAGACCAAGCCTATCAAGAAGTGAACGTTGCTAAATATCAACGCGATCAAACATGTATAGAAATAAGGCAGAACTTACAAATCGCCTACAACAGTGTACAAGTCCTACAAAGCAAAATACCTTCGCTCGCTAACCATAAAGAATCGTCGCAAAAAGTTAAATACGCCTACAAAGACCAATTCGATATCGGTCAGCGCACATTGCTCGATGTACTTGATGCAGAGAATGAATCATTTCAATCTAATCGCTCTTACACTGCAGCCCTTTACGATAGACAAGCAGCCATACTAACGATGCTGGCCGAAATGGGGAAATTACTTGAAACCCTCAATGTAAAATCAGATAAATTTCCTGCAATCAGTGAGCTAACCGACGACCCTATCGCACTCAGTGCTGACAGTATTTGTCCTAAATTTGATGTTGCAGCGACCCTGAGTCGACAAGCCTTTTTACAAAAAAAGAAGCAACAAGATAACGCGTATATGAGTGTGACAGCCATGCCGAGTTATCTCACCATTCCAACAACACCCGCAAGCACCTTCGTTGACGATGACAACGACGGCGTTGCTAACGAAAATGATGATTGCCCATCAACTCCTGCTTTTACGGAGGTCGATGAAAGAGGCTGTACAAAGTACCGTAGCAACACTAGCAATGTCGAAATAGGTATTCCCTTTCTTGCCGACTCTAGTGTTGTACGCCCTGAATATATGCAAGAAATTGCAAGACTGGCAGACTTCTTAAAAGAACACCCCAGTAAAAATGTCGAAATCCAAGGCCATGCTTCATTAGAAGGCCCTGCTCTTTACAATAAAAAACTGTCAGAAAAACGTGCTTTTTCGGTCGCTGAAATACTCATTCAACAATACGGTATCTCACCAACAAGAGTGAAGTCATTAGGCTATGGAATTGATCAGCCAAGAATAAATGAGATTTCTGTTCGCGCAAACGCAGCAAATCGTCGCATTGAAGCGGTAATAACCGAAAAAGGTAATCGCCCACCCGCCATGAAAGACGGCTGGTCTTAAACTTTAGGTTTATTAATAATGGACATTTTATGCAAGAGAACGATGTACTCGACCACGGCGGCAGTCTTGTAGACTGCCTAGAAATTTTATGCCGCTATCATGATCGAGAGTTTTCTCGTGAAACACTGCTTAGTGGGCTTCCCCTTGAGGATGGCTTATTAACGCCATCGGGTTTCTCGCGAGCAGCAAAACGTATTGGTTTTAAAACCAAGGTTGTGCGCAAAGCACTTTGCGACTTAAACGTTGCTTTGTTACCCGCCGTATTAATTTTGCAAGGGAATGAGGCTTGCGTCATTACAAAACTCGACACTCAAAATGATAAAGTCGAAGTGATCTACCCCGAGATGCCAGACTCTGCTGTGACATTAAGCCTTGAAGAGCTTTATAAAACCAGTACATCGATGATCATTTATGCACAACCCGAGTTTGCCTTTGATGCGCGCTCCCCCGTACTGCAAAAACTGTCGAAAGACGGCTGGTTTTGGGGTGTCATTAAAGAGTGTCGAAGCTTATACAAAGATGTCATTATTTCTGCCATTGCTTTGGGCATTCTTTCCATTGCAATACCATTGTTTGTCATGAATGTTTATGACCGCGTTGTGCCTAACCATGCCACTGAAACGTTATGGGTGCTTGCCACAGGCGTACTAATTGCCCTTACCGCAGACTTTATTCTCAGACTCGTGCGCAGTTATTTTGTAGAGCTGGCAGCCAGTCGTATTGATGTCAAAGTGTCGGCAGTGATCATGGAACGCGTGTTGGGTATGAAGTTAAAAAACCGTCCTGCGTCAGCAGGCTCGTTTGCCAGTAATATTCAATCATTTGAGGCAGTGCGCAGCTTTTTTAGCTCCATTACTTTAATTGCCCTTGTCGATTTACCTTTCGTACTGCTTTACCTCACAGTCATCGCGATTATTGGCGTTGAATTAAGTTTACCTATTATCGTTGGGGCACTGCTATTAATGAGTTACGCGCTGGCCGCCCATCGAAAACTCGAGAGCCTGTCAGAACAAACCATGAAAGCAAGCTCTATGCGCAATGCTGTTTTGGTTGAAAGCTTAACAAACATTGAAGATGTCAAAAGCTTTCACAGTGAATGTAAAACCCAGTCAAACTGGGAAAAATCAACGATTTTTATAGCCCGAGTCAATGCCCAAAGTCGCTTAATATCATCTTCTATAGCCAATGCTGGCTCGTGGGTTCAGCAGTGTGTTGGTGTGGTGATTATGTTAGTAGGTGTACACCTAATTATCGAAGGTGATTTAACCCAAGGGGGGCTAATTGCCGCCTACTTATTGTCGTCACGTACTATGGCTCCTATTAGTCAATCTGCGGCTGTGCTCGCGCAATTTCATCATGCCGCTATTGCAATGCACTCGTTAAATGAAATTATGGAAAAAGACGTTGAGCGCCCCACAGGCAAACATTGGTTAAGTCATCCAGTGTTGCTTGGCGACATAGAATTTAACGACGTACGCTTTAAATATACCGATGAAAGCAACGAAGCGCTCAGTGGGGTTAGCTTTAAAATAAAAGCTGGTGAAAAAGTGGCTATTTTAGGGCGCAATGGCTCAGGGAAAAGCACCATAGAAAAACTAATTTTAGGCTTGTATGAACCAACAGCGGGCACTATTTCAATTGATAATAACGACATCCACCAAATCGACCCCGCGGAGCTTAGGCACAACATTGGGTATGTGCCCCAAACCATTTCATTATTTTTTGGTTCGTTAAAAGACAACATCACCCTCAGTGCGTGGCACGCTAAAGATGAGCAAATACTTTCGGCATGCCAGCAAAGTCAGTTATTTGAACTTATAAACTCTCACCCCGATGGGTTCGACATGCAAGTTGGTGAGCAAGGCCGATTACTCTCTGGGGGTCAACGTCAGGCAGTTGGTATTGCCCGAGCACTGTTAAATAACCCGCCAATACTGTTGATGGATGAACCAACTTCGGCGCTTGATCACAACAGCGAAACTAAGATCATTAATAACATCAAACGCAGTTGCCAAGAAAAAACCTTAATCGTTGTAACTCACAGAACCTCGTTACTCGAACTGGTCGACCGTGTCATTGTGATCGATAACGGTAAAGTGGTTGCCGATGGTCCGAAATCTCAAGTGTTATCAGCGTTAAATCATCAAACAGTAGGAAAAGTATCATGAGCGATAATAACCTACCTATTGAACAGCGCTCGTTTGAGCGCTTAAACAAAGCACTTGAAAAACAAAAAACAAAACGCCCTTCGCTCTTTTCAAAGTTATTTTCAGGTTGGTTATCACCCCCAACCAGTCAAGACTGGGTAGTAGATGCTCAATGGGAAAAAATGCAGCAGCAACCTGCTAGCGCCAAAGTACTGCTTTATATTATTTGTTTCAGCCTGTTAGCCTTAATTATGTGGGCCGCATTTGCGCACCTCGACGAAGTAGCACGGGGCGAAGGACGCGTTATCCCGTCGCATAAACTACAGGTCGTGCAGTCTTATGATGGCGGCATGATTGAGCAAATCTATGTCAGAGAAGGCCAAATAGTTAACGAAGGCGATGTATTAATAAAGATAGATCCAACACGCTTTATTTCTTCATTTAGAGAAAACCAAGCAAAAATACTGTCGTTAACAGCAAAGGTAGAGCGCCTTAAAGCGTTAACCCAAAAAAGACCTCTCGCGTTTGATCCAGAAATTATAGAAAAAGCCCCTGAGGCAATCGCCCATGAACAAGCCATGTTTGAGAGCAGTAATCAAGAACTCGAACAGCAAGTTACTATACACAAGCGGCAATTAGAGCAACGCCGTCAAGATTATGCCGAAGCAAAAGCAGCACTTCAGCAACACACTAACTCGTTAAGTTTGGCCAATCGTGAGTTGTCTGTCACACGCCCATTATTACGCTCTGGTGCTGTTTCTGATATTGATATTATTCGCCTAGAGCGCCAAATAGTAGAGCACACAGGCGAAATAAACAGAACCAAAGCCGCCATAAACCGCACCATGTCAGCCATTAACGAAGCTAAAAACAAAGTGACCGAAGTTGAGCTTGCCATGATCAACCGCTGGAGCAACGAGTTATCAGAAGCTTTGCTTCGTCTTGATGCTGTAAAAGAAACCGAATCAGGGCTTGCCGACAAAGTAACACAAACCGAAATTCGCTCCCCCGTGAATGGCACGGTTCAACGTTTACTGGTTAATACCGTCGGGGGCATTTTACAACCGGGCAGTGATGCTCTTGAAATTATTCCACTTGATGATCAGCTCGTTGTCGAAGCAAAAATTTTACCGAAAGACATCGCTTTTTTACGTCCAGGCCAAACTGCGATGATCAAATTCAGTGCCTATGACTTTGCTATTTATGGCGGCTTAGAAGCCGAAGTAACACATATCAGTGCTGATACCGTCACCGATGAAAGAGATAATACGTTTTACATTGTGCAGTTAAAAACGAACCGTAATCATTTTTCAGAAAACCTGACCATTATTCCGGGCATGACCACTCAGGTAGATATAATAACCGGCAAAAAAACCGTACTAGAATACCTTTTCAAACCCATTTTACGTGCAACGTCTTTAGCGATGACCGAAAGGTAAGACGAGATAATTACAGCATTTTTACGGAGTATTCATGCGCCGCAGTATTTTTATTACACAAGATAAATTGCAATCGCCTCATTGGCAAAGTGCGTTTCCAGATTGTGCCGTTCATACCTCGTCGCCCAAGCAATTAATTGCAGACACATTAATTTGGTTGTTAGCCGATGGACCTGAGTGGCCGTCTCTCGTTGAGAAGTACAGCGCCCAACGCATACCCGTTATCGTAATGACCACACAACTTGATATAGCCCAACTGTGTCAAGCACTTCAACTTGGTGCACGTGGTTACATAGAGGCATTTGCGAGTAAGGTGATTATCGAGCAAGTAGCAGAAACCGTGTGTTCAGGCGGTATTTGGTTACCGGGGCAGTTACTGTCGAATCTGGTCGGTGTTTTGTCAAACCAACCTATTAGCTACCAACATCAATGCGATTTGAGCTGTTTAACTAAACGTGAAAAACAAGTTGTTGATCACGTTGTCACTGGCGCAACCAATAAACAGGTTGCGCAAACCTTACATATTACAGAGCGGACTGTAAAAGAGCATATGAGCTCTATTTTTAATAAATTAAAAGTACGCGATCGTATGCAATTAATGTTGGCCGTAAAAGGCCATTAACCAACACGTTCCTCAATTGCGACTAAGCCATCAAATCCTAAACTGTGCAGTATGGCTTGGTCACTCGGGTTTTTAACTCCCTCTGCAACCACTTTAATACCTAAAGAATGAGCTAAAGAGCATACGCCACGTAAGAACGTTTGGTTGTCTTCACTAAAACTAATATTGTGGCAATAAACCGTGTCAATTTTAATCATCTCAAGGCCAAGTTCTTGTATTTTAGTGAGCTTAGTAAACTCAGCCCCCACTCTTTTAAGCGCAACTTTGGCGCCAATACAGTGTACTTGCGAACAAAAGCTTCTAAACAAACTAAACTCTTTCACTGCAAAACCCGCTCTTACCTCAAAACATAAGCGTTTAGCTAAATTCGGGTAAGCAGAAAGCCCTGTTAAAATAGAGGCCACAGCCATGTCATCTCGCAAAGTATCGGCGCTCAGCTCTATGGCAAGTATTGATTCATCCTCACTATCACCATATTCAAGGATCATCAGTTTCATTAAACTCCAATCAAGCCTTGCTAATAAGTGCAAGCGATGTGCCCATTGGTAGTAAAATCCAAAGCGATATTTTTCACCGTTTAACAGTAAACTCAATGAAATTTGCTGCTGGAGTAACGAGCCACTAAAACTACTGACCGGGTATAAGGCAATTTCAAGTTGATTCTCTTTAAGTGCAGTTTCGATTGTTGTGCGCCATTGGTCGGCATCAATATGTTCTTGATGGACCGGCACATTGTCGTTAATGCATGCATTACATCCTGGCTGGGCAATAGCAATTTTTAATAGCTGATCAACGCGTGTTAGTAACTCTCCTCGAGTATCATCGGCTTTAATAAGGCTACAACTATGAGACACCCCAAGCTCCACTTGAGCAAACTCTGCCACTAACTGTTTGTGTATATTTAGCACATTATCGCTGAGTGTTTTTAGCTCGCTGACATCACTAAATAACACTAAAAAATCGACATGCGACATACGTGCAATTTGGCTCTCACGAAAACTGTCTTCATTTGATTCTAAAAACACCACTAACGACTCTGAAAAACGGCGTAAAAATGACACCATTTCAACCCGTCCCACTTGGTCAGATAATGCATCAAGATTAATCACTCTAAACAGAAATAAAGCACCGTGTGATTGTGAGTTTTGTAAAAAGGTATCGAGCGTTGCATTAAAATACTCACGATTAGCAAGCCCCGTTAAATCGTCGTGCTGACTTTTAAAGCGCATTTCTTCTAGGCGTCGGCGGTCTTCTTTGACTGTGCGACTAAAGCGAGATGATAATTGGTTCATTGACGTAACAAGCTTGGCAAACTCGTAGGTTCTTGGCACTTTTGATTTAATAAAGCGCTTTTCACCCAGCGCCACCGCTTGTTTCATTACATCGCTCAATGGGCTTAATATTTTTGATAAGAAATAAGCACCAGCAATACATGCAGACACCGCAACCGCTAAAAAGCTATAAAATAAATGTACGGCGCTCTGCCACAGTGCATCTTGCGTATATTCGCTGTGGCTTTCGACATATAACGTACCAAATTGCTGCCAGCCATCGCTGACTTGCGCAATGCCCGGCGCCACATTTAGCGAATATAAATGACGAAACCAACGGGGTGCATTTAGAGTTAACTCACCACGGTAAATGCGTTTTATTATGGTGTCGCCTTGGGGATCTTTGAGCTCAATACGATGGTAGTACCCGGTATCAAAAGTAGCCGAAATAAGTAACTCTATTTCCACCGGATCTTTATTCATTTGACTCAGCATTAATGCCAACGAGTTAGCATTATCGACATTTTTCATTCTAAGCTCAGTGGTAAAGTATTCTTTCGCCGAGCTGGTACTAATCAGCAAACTACTTACAAAACCAATAATGATCACCGTTAAAATGGCAATCCACAATTCCTGTTTTAAGGTAATGGTTTTATTTCTTTTGCGTTTTAACACTTTAAATACGCTCACCATTTAACTCCTTCTTTACGCGTTTGCTCTAAAATATGACGCCAACGCGATAGTCTCGCGGTTGGATCTGCCACACTTTGCGTCGAATTATTTGCCCAAAGGCCTTTACTATTAAAACTAAAAACGGGACTAAGATCGGTGCGTTTGGCTGCAGGCAGCACCTTAACAATCAAACTGTCTAAAATAAGGGGTTGGGCATTAGGCTGAGTAAAATAACCGAGCACCATATGCGCTTGGGTTTGCCGAGTACCGGGGAGTTGGGCTTTAACATAAATAAGCCTAAGTTTGTCGTCACTGATACCCAGCGCACGTAAACTCACATACTTGGCAATCGCATAATCTTCACAATCCCCCAACCCTTTGCCCATGGTCTCGAGAGGGGTCGCCCAATAGTCGTTTTGCTTCCAAAGTTCTATATCAGTTTGATAACGAAGTGTGCGGGCAAAAAAGTCATTCACAACTAAAATTTGCTGCTGCTCGGGTAAGCCTGCAGCATGTTGCAGCATGCCCTGCCACTGTCTGGCGACAGTCACTCGGTTAGCACCATAACGCTGTTGCATTTGTTGGATAAAGGTTGAAAACTCAATCACCAAACGCTCAGCAAGCGCGACGCTTGTTAAGCATAAAACCAAAAAAAAGAGGATCGAAAAAAAGCGATAGCGCCAAGCAAAGCGGCATGCACTCACAATGCCTTTACTGAGCATAGGCCATGCCAAAGAACAGAACAGCTTGGTTTAAGTAACGTGTTATCACCAGTATGCTTTTATTAAAACCGACAGTCTTAAAAGCATAGCACCCAAGCTGCAACTATGAGAATTTAACGGTTAATAATAAGTCACTTTTTTTACTTCACGCGGCTTAATTTCACCAATATATAGGTCGTGAACGCGTTTCATATCTAGCTGTAATTCGGTTGCATACGTATCGCCTACAGCGTAGCTTTTGATCACCTGAGCGCCTTTGATCACCCCTTGCACTTGGCTTTGCAATTGATCGTTGTGTGCAACACTATTTTGCACCGTGGTGCCGGCGGAAATTTTTTGCCCATAAACTTGCTCAGCCAGCTCTCGGTAGGCTTCAAGCTTAGAGGCTTTAATTGCAAGCAGCGCTCGTTGCGATTCACTGCCGCCTGGCTGCGCACTAATAGGCGCGTAACCCACCGCTTTTAGTATTGGGTAGTCATCTGGTTCAATGTAAGTATACTCAACATGCTTATCAAAAATACTGCTACAGCCCGTTAATGCTGCGCAGGTAACAAGCCCAATAAATAGAAGTGCTCGCATAATTTGCTTCCGCTTAAAACTCATTTGTCACAAATATGCACGTTTAATGCCACTTCTGGTACATTCCTTGCTCGTTTAGGCTAATCAATAGTTATCGGTGCTAGGTGTCAGCATGAAACGTAAAATTATAGCCAGTTTACAAGGTATCGGATTAGCCTTCACAATTGTGTTTTCAAACAATAGCTTAGCTCAATGGTTTGAGTCTACAGGGCATGCCGTAGTGAAAAATGGCGACACGAGTCAGGCAAAATCAGCCGCCATTAAAGATGCGATCACCCAAGCATTGGTGTTTTCAGGAGCCCGTGTAACGTCTGTTCAAACCCTTGTTGACGGGGTTTTGACACAAGATCAGTTGAAGATCAGCAGTCATGGCGAGATCCAAAAAATAGAGTTAATCAGCGAAGACCGTCATAACGACACCTATGCCATTACACTTCGCTTAGATATATTCCCTCAAGCCGAAGAATGCCCTGCAAATCAATACACTAAGTTTATCGCGGTTACACAAAGCCAATTAGTAAATCGTGAACAGGCAAGAATGGGCCAAATTTTTGACGTTAATAAAGCGATCAGTGAGCAACTGTATGCCAGTTTAAGTAATACGCAAATGGCAGCCAAGCCAACAGCCTATTACAACGTGCCTCTTAGGGTTGATCACTTTTTTACCCAACAATACGATTACAGTAATGCCCTACTTGAAGAAATAACCAGTCGCAGTAATTCGCAATACGTGTTGCTTAGCCGTATTCGCGACCTGTCGGTTAATCAAAAGCTCAACAACGACTATGCATTTTGGCAGGACGACAGCTTTAAACGTGCTTACAAAGTCGATTATGTTTTATTTGATGGCACAACCTATGAAAAACTGTGGGAGAAAAGCTATCAAGCAGAAGGGGTCTGGCCGTACAAAAAAACCGATATCATCGATGTTTACAGCGATAGATTTTGGGCAACCGATTATGGCCGTGCAATCAGTGATGTAAACCAAACTCTGACCTACGACTTGCAAGCAGCCATGGCGTGTTTGCCCACTCAAGGCAAGATCTTACATATTGAAAACGACACGCTCATTATTAACTTGGGCAAAGCTCATGGCCTGCAACAAGGCCAAATTTTAAATATTGCGCATCACAACTACATTACAGATGCACAAGGAAATAAGCTGCCACACAAAATTACCACTTTAAACCAAGTGAAAGTAACACAGCTGTATCAGCAGTCAGCGGTTGCTACCAGTATCGATAAACAACCTTTGCCCGCGATTCAAATTAACGACATTATAGAACTAGCGGGCGCTGAGTAAGCGTTCGTGTAAGCCCTTATGAGCATTTAGCCATGCGGCTAATTGCTCTACCCCAGCGATATGTGGGTAATGTTTTCGAGTTGCAATCACAATTTGACGCTGCTGATTAGGCGCAATAGACACATAGTTAATACCCGCTCTAGGTGAACACGCCAATTTTGGCACAAAGGTCACGCCATCATCCATTGCCACCAGCGCAAGCAAGGTTTCTAAACTGTTTCCTTTATATTGATTAGACACTTCAACCCCTGCCGAAAAGCAAAACTGCTCAGCTTGCTCTTTAAAACAGTGCCCTTCATTAAGCATCAGTAACTCGCCGCCATTTAACTGTTTTAATGCAACCTCATTATGGCTTGCCAGCGCGTGCTGTTCAGATACCGCAAGTAAAAAGTCTTCTTTGTACAAAGCCGATTTGTGATAACTCTCTAAGTCTGGCACATCAGCGACAATCGCAATGTCTATTTCGCCCTTGTCGAGGGCGCTTAATATTTGTGCTGTTTGCATTTCTATAAACGAAAACTGCGTTTTAGCGAATGCATGCTTCATTGAGGTCAGCAAAGTAGGTAATAAATAAGGCGCTATGGTAGGAATAATACCCACATTAACTTTACCTTGAAGGGGGTCATGTGAACTCGCGGCCAGTTCTTTTAACACTTGAGTTTGCTCAAGTATTACAATAATTTGGTCAACTAGCCGCTGCCCTTGCGCTGTTATAGTAACGTGCTTGGTTGAGCGGTCAAAAATAGTCACGCCAAGCGCTTCTTCAAGCTTTTTTATTTGCCCACTTAACGTAGGCTGGCTGACATAACATGCATCGGCCGCTTTACGAAAGTGCTGAAATTGGGCAACGGCTTTAACATATTCAAAGTCTTTTAAATTCATATCCGTCTCAAAATGATTAAGCATTATTACTGATTGGTATTACCTATCGTATCAATACAAACAAACGATTGGAACTATTAAGAGCAAACCGTCACAATAGTACTCAACAAATCAAGAGGAATTAAAAACAATGTTAAACAATATCGAAGATCAAAAAGTACCAAACGTTACATTTGCAACACGTGTAGGTGAGCAATGGCAGTCAATCACCACTGACGACATTTTTAAAGGTAAAACCGTGGTGTTATTTGCCTTACCAGGTGCGTTTACACCCACTTGCTCATCAACTCACTTGCCTCGCTATAACGAGCTTGCAGCCGTATTTAAGAAAAATGGGGTAGATGACATCGTATGTATTTCGGTAAACGATACATTTGTAATGAACGCATGGGCACAAAACCAAGAAGCACAAAATATTACCCTGCTTCCAGATGGTAATGGCGAATTTACTGACGGCATGGGTATGTTAGTAGATAAAAACGACTTAGGTTTTGGTAAACGTAGCTGGCGCTATTCAATGCTTGTTAAAGATGGCGTGATTGAAAAAATGTTTATTGAGCCACAAAAGCCAGGTGACCCATTTGAAGTCTCTGATGCTGATACCATGCTTGATTACATCAACCCAGCGCAAGTTAAACCAGAGCCTGTGAGCATTATTACTAAACCTAATTGCCCATTTTGTATAAAAGCAAAAGCATTGCTAGACAGCAAAGGCCTTGTGTACGAAGAAATTGTATTGGGGCAACATGCGTCACTTACTAGCTTAAAAGCCTTGTCTGGTCGTGAAACTGTACCACAAGTATTTATTGGTGGTCAGCACATTGGCGGCTCAGACGACTTAGAAAAACATTTTGCATAAGCAACGCAAAACTTCCTTTAAGGGCTACTTTGTAGCCCTTTTGTATTTACGCTATTTAATCGTTATAAACCGCGCTGAATAAACCTTAAATAAAACCTTTAACGATTCTGCCCATTAGAAATCGCGGCCTATTTACCTTACGAACTTTTCCCCTGCTATTTTTAGCGCCTTCATACCTAAACATTACTCATATTTATATTGGATATACCTACATTTTTATTACTTCTTTGTTACAAAAAGTACAAAAAAAATCTAAAATAGCCACCGCTTCACACAGTAAATACCGTCGACTCTAAATATGACTAAATGGAACACACAATGAACAAACTGATACTAGGACTCCTGCTCTCCTTGGTAGGATTCAGTAGCCAAGCTTACGCTGAAACAACAGCCGCTATTGACCTACTTAACCACCCCGTCGGCATTATCTGTGTCGCTATTTTTATTTTTGCCTATGTACTCGTTATTCTTGAAGAAAAAATCCATTTACGAAAATCAAAACCGGTTCTTGTCGCTGCCGGTATTATTTGGACCTTAATTGCGTGGCAATACAGCGCCCAAAACATGTCGGACTTAAGCACCAATGCATTTCGTCATGCGTTGCTTGAGTTCTCTGAGTTAATGCTCTTTTTACTGGTCGCGATGACGTACATTAACGCGCTTGAAGAGCGCCGCCTATTTGACGGCCTACGTAGCTGGTTAGTCGCACGCGGTTTTAGTTATAAACAATTATTTTGGATCAGTGGCGTACTCGCTTTTTGTATTTCGCCTGTGGCAGATAACTTAACCACCGCGTTGCTGCTATGTGCCGTGGTAATGAAAGTAGCAACCGATGATAACCGCTTTATTGCTATGTCGTGCGTTAATATTGTTATTGCTGCCAATGCGGGCGGTGCATTTAGCCCATTTGGTGACATAACCACACTTATGGTCTGGCAGGCTGATGTTGTTGCCTTTTCTGAGTTCTTCGTTTTATTTTTACCCGCGTTAGTCAGCTATATTATTCCTGCTTTAGTGATGTCTTTCTTTATTAACAATAAACACCCACAAACAGCCGATGAAGATGTGGAACTAAAACGCGGTGCTATCCGTATTTTATGCCTATTTTTACTTACCATTCTTACGGCTGTGGTACTTAAAACAGCGTTTGGTTTACCCCCTGTTGTAGGTATGATGATGGGGCTTGGTTACTTACAATTCTTTGGTTATTTCTTACGTGTAACCCTACCGGGTTCACTGGCAAGAAAACGTGCTATGGCAGAGCGTGAAGGTGATAAACAACGTTTAGAGCGCTTAGGAAATGTGGTGCCATTTGATGTATTTAGCCGCGTATCTCGCGCAGAATGGGATACCCTACTGTTCTTCTATGGCATTGTAATTTGTGTGGGTGGTTTAGGGTTTATCGGATACTTAAGCTTATTGTCTGATTTGCTTTATAACAACTGGTCAGCAACAGGTGCAAATATAATCTTAGGTTTAATGTCGGCTGTGGTAGATAACATTCCTGTGATGTTTGCAGTACTGCAAATGATGCCAGATATGTCTCATGGTCAATGGCTATTAATTACCCTCACCGCTGGCATTGGCGGCAGTCTATTGTCAATTGGTTCGGCTGCGGGTGTGGCTCTTATGGGGCAAGCGCGTGGTATATACACCTTTAATAGCCATTTAAAATGGACACCGGTTATTTTGCTCGGCTATTTTGCAGGGGTGGTCACACATTTATACCTTAATACAGGTTATTTTAACTAACTCAGTAATACGCCCTCGGTAAAGCGCCGAGGGCTTACTTCTTTATTTGCCTTTTAAAAGCACGAGGCGACAGCCCGAACCAATTTTTAAAACTGCGACTAAAAACCGAGAATTCTGCATAACCAAGGTTCAATGCCAAGGTGGTCATCGACATATTACTCATTTCGAGGGTACGTAACGTAATTGATTTTCGTGTTTCATTTAACACTTCCCGAAAGCTTGTTCCGGCTTCTTTGAGCGATCGCTCTAACTTTTTAGGGTGCATACCAAGGTTTAAAGCCACGCTGTCTTTATTGCATTCACCTGTCGGTAATAACATTGTAATGCTGTGCTTAACTAAATCGCTAATAGGTAGCACTACAGATGCACTATTTAGTTGAAATTGCTGATTAATAATGTCGGTAATTAAATTATCTGGACGAATTGGTTTTTTCATCAAAATATGCGACGAAAACAATAAGGCATTATTTTGAGCCTGTGGCACAACTTCACATTGAAACATCTTACGGAGTATTTTTTGCTGTTCGTGGCTAATGGCTTGCTGTAAACAAATACACTGAAGCTCAAAATCAGCCCCCGCCATATCACGTAAAATACGGTAAATAAGCGCAATGCTTAATTGCACGACTTGTGTGCTGCGGCTTAACTCGTTTATCACTAAACTTATTTGCAGCTCGCATTGTTTTGCCGTCAAATGTGTTAGCGCTAACTGCGCGCCTTGCACATGCATAAATGAATATTTACGTGCAATACTCAGGGCTGTCGCAATATTTTCTTGCTGCGCCATATGTGCGCCAATTAATCCTAACGCGCGGATCCCTTGGCGTAATCCCAACTTAAAACCAAATAAAGGGTCGGCCAGCTGCAGCGCCGTTAGCTCTAATAAGTGCGATACTTTTTCGTATACAATCATGTTATCAGCGTCACGCAAGTGGCTAGGTAAAAAACCCGCTTGTTTTAATAAGCTAATAGGGTTTTCACCCAGCTCATTCACCAACTCTTGATACCCAGCTAACGAACCTGCACGTACACAATAGTCCATGTTAATGCTCTTATTGCTTTGTTATGTCGCAATTTATCATGTTTTTGTCGTAAAAAGTCAAGATATACCCTGCCAGTTTACTTAGTGTAGATAGCACACAAGGTGAAAACCTTTCCCGTTCAATTGAGGATACACATATGAGCCAAATGAATTCGGTCGCTATGCAAAATGGCCAACTACATGTAAAACAAATAGCCATTCCAACACCTGGGCCTGGACAAGTACTTGTAAAAAGTCTTGCGTGTGGAATTTGCGGATCAGACATTCATATTACTCGCCATACGAGCGATGTATTTGATATTTATAAGAACCTTGGCATCATGGATAAAAGCGCAGGGAACGATCAAGAAGTATTACTCGGCCACGAATATGCCGCTGAGATTGTTAGCTATGGTCCAGATACAAAAGGCGAGCTTGCTGCGGGCACACGCGTAACATCGGTGCCTATTTTAATGTCGGCAGGCGGTGCTGGAGTTGGAGTAACACCCGGTATATATGGTGCTTATTCAGAGTACTTTATTGTTGATGAAGCGCTATTATTACCTATTCCTGATGGCGTGCCGTCAGAAGCCGCCGCCATTACCGAGCCTCTTGCTGTGGGCTTGCATGCCGTTAATCGCGCAAACATGAATAAAGATGATGTCGCCGTTGTCGTAGGTTGCGGACCTATTGGTCTTGCCGCTATTGCCGCTCTAAAACTGCAAGGCGTAAAACATATTGTTGCCTCTGACCCGCAAGAGAGTAAAAAACAAATCGCCCTTGAGTTTGGTGCAACACACTACGTAAACCCCATGACCGATGACGAAGTCACAACAGCGGCCACACTCGCAGGCGATCACAAGGTAGTAATTTTTGAATGTGCAGGTGTAAGCCGCCTACTAAACGACTATATTTTGCGTGCGCCAGCCAAAGCAAAAATTATTGTAACAGGCATTCATACCGCACCACTCGAAGTGAACTTTGCGTATGCAACCGTAAAAGAGCTCGACCTTATTTTCTCTTATTACTATCAACCTGAAGAGTTCGCGCAATCACTTGAGAATATTGCCTCAGGCAAAATAGCGTGGCAAAAAATGCGCACCGGCAAAGTCGGCATCGACGGTGTACAAGGCGCATTCGACACCTTATTTAAACCAAACGACCACATTAAAATTATCATCGAACCATGGCGCACAGGTGCATTAGAAAAAGTAACAGATTAGTCATTACAATGACTAAAACGGGGGTTATTCGGGTTGATATGCAACTTGGTAGCCCCTAAAACCAGCAAACAGATATTCTAAAAAACCGATAAGTAAAAACCTTTGTTACCCGCTTTTACCCATGGCAGTTAGAAAAACCTAACTCAATCACTTTAAATAGCTAAAGTCCTATTATGATCTTCCCCTGAAACTCTTGCCATTCAAGCAACCTGTCACTTCTTATCCGAAATGCTGCTGTCGATGACAGTTTGGACATAATGCAATGGTATTCTCAAGCGTATCATCACCTCCTTGGGATAACGGGATAACATGATGTACTTCAAGATAAGGAGTCCCATTTGAGGCTCTAACGAAAGGAGCTGTTTTTTTACAAGATTGGCATTTTCCTTTAGCCATAAATAACTGCTCTGCAATGACATCTGCATTCCTTATATAAATCTTTTGTTTTACTGTCAGAACACTAGGTTTGCGAGATGCAGACTTTAGGCGCTCTAATCGTTCGGCACGCTCTCTATTCTCTGAATCTTCAACCCTTTCTTTGAGATCATCAACAATATCTGTGAATGAGGAGCCAGCTTTAATTACAGTGAAACCCAGACTTTCCAAATGCGGCATTATTGTTTTTTGAACACCTTGTGAACGTCGAGTTTTCAATTTTTCACCAAACTGCAATACATACGCACCATAAACAAGAGGTTTGCAATCATAAAGTTGTCCTTTATAAACTAAGAAATATTCCTTAGCTTTGGAAAAGTCATATTTTTCTAAAAATTTGGTTCTACCTAACTTGTCATATTCTCTAATTGCAGAAATTACATATTCCCTCTGCGAAACTTTCAAATACCACATATACACTCCTTAGATATGAAATAATTCAATATAAAACGCTTACTCGTGTTTATTCTTTCAATTCACTAATCCGCTTTCGAAAGTTCACCTTGATTATAAATAAATATTTACACTAAAAATGAACATATCGTACTAAACTTTCTTGAAAAAGAGTTGTTTGAGTGGTGTTCAAAATCGGTGAACATGTCTGCTCTCTAAGACTTTTTGGCCTACTAATAAATAGGTTTGGCAGTTGAAATTGAGATAAAAATAAATGCGACAATCTTTGTCTGTATTTATTCTTTTACTCTGCCATTCACTATGAGTATAAACAACCCGTTCGTATTCATGTTCAAGTTAACTTAACCAGAGCTAATTCTTAACTAGAATTATACAAACTTTATGTGAAACATCAGCAACGTTTCAATTTATCAAACGGAACTTGAAGACTATAAGGAAACGGCATCTGTCAAGTAATGATAGAGCCCCCTCTTTGGTTTAGGTTGAATCTCACTACTGTGTAAGCACATAGACTGAGAACTGCCTCTTGCTGGACTATCCTTGTACAATAATAAAAGCGACTCAATGAGAAGCTAAAAGCTATTTACTCAAGACGTGAGCGCAATTATAGTACAGCCGAAGCAAGCTACGTTAACAGGTCAATCCCAAAAATAATTTCAAATTTTTGACCAAAATACTAAAGAAAACTGAGTATTAAAAATGTATTTATAATATTGTCCATCAATTTTCAATTCGACTTGCAGCTGTTTCCTTAAGTTAATACTAAGTCATTTACCTACCATATTGTCATGTAAGTAACTATAACGATCATATTTAAGTGACAAAACACTTTATCTTCTACTGTTACGAGTAGCAGAATTCCCTTAAATAAGAACACTATGATGATGAATAAGAAGATTTTCTGATATTTAGGTTAATAAATAGGTACTAAAACTTACAGGAATTATTGGTAGCCCCTACAGGAATCGAACCTGTAACTGCCCCTTAGGAGGGGGCCGTTATATCCATTTAACTAAGAGGCCACGTTTGCGCTGGGTTTTCTAGTGACGGTCACTAGCAGTATGCAACTCGTAAAATTATAACGGGCTAAGGCTTTGGTAATCAAGAGATTATACCAACCGACTACGGTTTTAGCCGGTTGGTATTAATTTTTGTTAGTTTAGCTGGGCTGTTGCCGACTGTATCGACTCATTTTGCAGCACAAAGTACGGGATTACTTTGTTTGAGGTGGCGACAACTTGCTTGGTGGTTAAGTTGATCACGCGGGCATTCACTTCAACGCCACTGGGGCGATAAATTAAGGTGCCCGCTAGCACATGACTTGCAATTCGGCGCTTGGTTAATTCGTTGATATCGCGTGAAAAAACAAAATCACCTGTTTCATCAATAACCACACTATCGCGCGTCTTAAAATCAATAACACCGTAGCCAAATTTTTGCAGTTGATGATACAAGGTTTCTGCCACTTGATTACCAAGTTGGTTACTTTGTTGTAGACTTTCATTTAAATCGACAAACGAGGTCACGGCTATGCCAAGCTCGGACTCTTGTTGCATGGTGTCGGCTATATCAAGCGCCATTTGTTCAACGTAATTACCTAACGTTTTATAATGCTGATAAGGCTTAAATTGGCGACTATTGGTTTGTAACTCTGATTCATTTTGCTGCTGAGCAAGTAGCATCATGGTGTTTATATCATAGTTAGTTGGTGCGTTGCTCGCAGTCTGGTTGCTTGGCTCAGGCGCTTGGCTAAGTAACTCACACCCAGATAAACTGAGTGTCATAGCGGCGGTTAATGCAACAAGTTTAAACTTGCTCATAGCTTACCTCACTCACTCGCTTGTTTAAGCATAATACCGTCGGTACGGTTGCTACTATCAAGAGCATCAACCACTGACTGCGGAATAAAGCCTTGTGCCGAGCCAACCACGGCTTTGCTGGCAAGCCCAATAATACGTGCATTTACCAACACACCACCTTGGTGGTTTACTAACGTGCCTGCAAGTACGTAATTAAAGTTTTGATCTTGACTCAACTCTAAATAATCACGGCTAAACACAAAATCACCGCTTGGGGTTACACGAATGTAGTCTGTGGTTTTAAAATCAACAACAGGCACACCAAACGTATGCAGTTCGTGCATGAAGCTTTCGGCAATTTGATTACCTAGTAAGCTCGATGTGTTGTATTGATCATCTAAAAAGATGAAACTCGATACGGCAAGGGGTGTTTTATCACTAACGTATTGAAGATTTTGTGCCATGTCTTGCATTAATCCACGTACATAATGATTTATATTTTTGCGCGTAGGGGCTGCAGTAAAGGTGGTGTTATTTTTAACGGCCTGACTACTTTGATAAACCGACACATTTGTTTGTGGTGCGGCAACCGCGCGCTCACTGCGGGTAAGCTGTGACTCTTTGGTGTCTATCGTTTGTGAGGGTGACATCATTTGTGCGCAGCCGAACCCTAATGGTAAACATAAGCTGAGTAGTAAACGTCTCATGAGTGGACTCCTAATTAGTATTCACTGCGGTAGATCATGCCACCGCGCTGCTGAACTTTTTCACTTCCCCACATTACATTAATGGGGATCTCGGTACTGGCTGCAGACACGATCCGCTGATCGGCTGCATCCACTAAACGGGCATTAACAATATAGGCATGTTGTTGCCGCGTTAAGGTGCCGGTGATCACAAAGTCAATATTCTGACGTTGGCGCAAATTTTTTGTATTTCTGCTTAACATACTATCGGCAGATGATTGTAAATTTAAATTATTTTCTAATCGGTACTCAATGGTATGGTAACCAAGCTGAGCAAATTGCGTCATTAAGCTTTCTTGAATTTGTTGACTAAGCCCTGCCCCCTGACCTTCTGCAAGGCCCGAATCAAGTGCATCAGCCAAGTAAAAGCTGGTTACAGCAATGCGTGCATTACTTTTAAAAGCCCCTTGAATTCGGCTTAATTGCGAACTTAAATCAGCCACATACTGGTGTACCGTATAAGGCGCCATAACGGCTTTTGGTGCTGCTGTACTTACCACTGGTTTTGGCTCTTCAGAGAGCTTACAACCCGCTAAGCTTAAAAATATTAATGACACTAGTAGACGCATAATTGCCATCCCATATCGAACATGGTTAATTAAAAGCAATAACTGTGCCTACTTAGTATAAATCGTTTTAGCGACGTGATAAGTCGAGTGGTTCGCCTAAGAAAGGCGCGGTTAAACAGTGCTGTTGAAGCTGTTTAGCAAGGTAACAAAACACGGTTGCTTCGTTGTAGTTGGCAAACGGGCCAACACGCAGTGCATACCGTGTTTGTGATTTTGTGGGGCGTTCTAAAAATACAAACTCTAGTTTATCAAATGCACCGGGATACTGTTTTTTCATTATTAACACTTGGCGCTTAATTTGGCTCGGGTCTAAATACACTCCAAGCTGAGCCCCAGCAGGCGCCTGAGCATTTCGCGCTACGGCATCATTGTAAGTTATTGACGCGTTATCGGAATGAGTTTGATCACTCTCAGATGCTTTAGAGAGCATTTGCACGTCTGGCTTACTATTGAGTTCGGCCGTCATAATGCGTAAATCATTTTCCATTTCGGTTAAACGGGCAATACTTTGCTGCTGTGATTGATATTGAGCCGCAAATTGCTGTATTTGTTTCTCTGTATATAGCGGCTCTGGTTGCTGTTGCAGCAACATACATGCAGGCAACAGACTTACACTGGCAGTAATTAATAAGTGTTTGAACAACGTTGAAATTGACATATTTATCATCAGCTAAAAAAACAGAACTTAAGCACAGCAAATAAAATGCCAGCTTTTAGCCTTTATATCAGCACGCTATAGGTAAATGCGATTATCGGTATAATTACTTACCCAACAATCAAGCCCTTGACGCTTAATGGCTTCACAATCAGCGGTTGCGTTTTTAAGGTATTTATAGCCACCAAATTTTAAACGGTAATAGGTGTTTTGATTAACATCAGCCACTTCAACATTTAATAGCGGTTTGCCCTGAAAAACCTCGGGGGCTAAGGCCTTCATTTTTTTAAATGTAATAGCTAAGTTTTTTTCTGAATTTACTGCAACAAGCTGTAATGCAAAACTGTATTCAGGTTTAACCTGTTCGCTGCTCTTACGCTCGTCTGATTTAGCCATAGAATCTGGCTCTTCTATAGTAGGCAGCCCAGCTGCAGGTAACGCGCTATCTTTGCCATCTGCGCTCTCTGTGCCTAGCTCAGGCAGCGATTGCACGTTTGCTAATAGGCTTTGCTCATTGGCCTGAACATTCATTGACTGAAATAGATGACTAAACGACAAAAAATTAAATAATGTGGTAGGTAATGAATGGTGACTACAACCCGATACAACAAACAGCACCATTAGGCACGCGCTGTAACGCAACGGTTTTAAGCAATATTTCATAAGCAGGATTCTTAAACGTACCATTATATATTTGCTTCTTAATCTGAGAAGACCGTTTGTTAGTACTTACCTGCCTGTAAAAAGCCTGAAATATCGTTTAGATATTAAACAAGAAAACACTAACAAATTGCTTTTTTATTATTATATTTTCAGTACAGTGCTTCTACTAACTGCAATAAAAACTTAGTAGCACCCTCAGCTTAAGTTTTCATATACGACAACCTAAAGCAGTAAAAATCCGTTTCATTATAGGTATTTTTATGAGTATAGCTTAATTAGCTATTCTACAGTGGGTAACTAAGCACTTTTCTGTAATAACTATCTTAGCAATCTGCTAATACAAAGGTATATCAGAAAAGTCCTTAATTAGGTAATAATCGACAATTGTGGATGACATGTAAATAACAAAAAAGTGCCATATAGGCACTTTTTTTACATCATTTTTAACTAATCAAATAGAATTGATTATTTAACCAGCGTTTTTATGAAGTCGGTGAGCTCATCTTTAAATTCATCGCGTCGTAATGAAAACTCAACAATCGCTTTTAAATAGCCTATTTTGCTACCACAGTCATGGCTTTTCCCTTTCATTGAGTAGGCATCAACGGTTTCTTTTTCCATTAACATTGCAATCGCGTCTGTTAACTGAATTTCATCGCCTGCCCCTGCTGGGGTTTTTGCAAGAAGTGGCCAAATGTTTTTACTTAATACATAACGACCAACCACGGCGAGGTTTGAAGGCGCTTGATCAATTGGCGGCTTTTCAACCATATTTAAAATAGCGGCACTTTCACCTTGTTTAATTTTCGCATCACCTAGGTCAACCACACCAAACTTATCAACTTCGTTAAGTGGCACAGGCTCAACCATAATTTGGCTTTGACCAGTACTTTCAAAGCGTCCAATCATCTCTGCAAGGTTGTCTTTTTTTAGATCGCTCGCCACATCGTCAATAATCACATCGGGTAAAATAACCACAAACGGTTCATTACCAATGATTGGCGCAGCACAGTTAATTGCGTGGCCTAACCCCTTCGCTTCACCTTGGCGTACTTGAATAATCGTGACATCTTTAGGACAAATAGACTGTACTTCTGCAAGTAGTTGACGTTTAACACGCTTTTCTAATGTTGCTTCTAACTCAAAGCTCGTATCAAAGTGGTTTTCAATAGAATTCTTACTTGAATGCGTCACTAATACGATTTCTTTAATTCCCGCTGAAATCGCCTCATTAACCACATATTGAATCAAAGGGCGGTCAACGATAGGTAACATTTCCTTTGGAATCGCTTTTGTTGCAGGCAACATACGCGTGCCAAGACCAGCAACTGGGATCACTGCTTTCATTGATTTCTCCTTAAACTTTTTTCTTTTTACACTGAAAACGGATACTTAATTGCATCGTGACACTGATAACCTTCTACTTCAAAATCGTCTTTTGTGACCCAAGTTTCAATGTCTTCAAGTGATTTAATATTTGGATTTATTTTAAGTGTAGGTGATGCAAATGGCTCACGCTTAAGCTGTACATCACGCATTAACTCTAACTGATTTTCGTAAATATGTGCATTTGCTATTTTATGATACGCCTTTCCGGGCTTGTGTCCGGTGATTTGTGCAACCAACGCTAATAACACAAAACATTGAATTTGATTAAAATTCAAACCCAGTGGCACATCACAACTACGTTGATACGAGGTTAAGTATAGAGTATCACCCAGTAATGAAAAAGTGTGCGTATGCATACACGGACGTAAACAACCTAGTTCAAACTCGCCCGGATTATAAAACGTGACAATTTCACCTCGGTCATCAATGCCGTTAGATAAGTTAGTAATTACCTTTTTAAGTTGATCAAGGTGTGTACCATCTGGGCGCTGCCAGCTACGGCCTTGTACGCCGTACACACGGCCCATATCATCTTCACCACGTCGATGCGGGTTTTCGAGCCAAGCTTTATTTTCGTTCGCGTTGGCATTCCATGTCATGCAACCGATATCACGAAACTGTGCCGCACTGTCGTAACCACGAAGGTAGCCTAACAACTCTGCAATGGCTGCTTTATAAAAGCTTTTACGTGTTGTTATAAGCGGAAACTTATTGTTTGCTACATCGTACTCAAGGTCAGCATTAATAACGGTTAAACATTTGGTGCCTGTACGCTTATTTTCGACCCACACGCCTTCATCAACAATGCGTTGACATAAATCTAAATACTGTTTCATTGACTTGCTCTTATTATGCTTTGCTTGCAACGCGTCGTTGCGGCTTCATGTAGGCCCATATTAACAAACCAAGGCCCCCAAATACCATCGGCAGCGAGAGTATTTGGCCCATTGAGATCACACCTGCAAATAAACCTAAATGCGCGTCTGGCTCACGGAAATACTCAACAACAAATCTAAATACGCCATAGCCTAATAAAAATAAACCGGCGACACTCCCTGCTGGGCGTGGCTTTTTAATGAACCATTGCAAAATTAAAAATAGCACCAAGCCTTCTAAAAATGCTTCGTATAGTTGTGACGGATGGCGTGGTTCTGGCCCACCGGTAGGGAAAATAAACGCCCAAGGTACATCGGTTACGCGTCCCCATAACTCACCATTAATAAAGTTACCTATGCGGCCGGCTAGTAGGCCCAATGGCACTAATGGCACCACAAAATCGCCGACCTCTAACAATGATTTTTTACGTGTCCAAGCAAAGACCATAATTGCGGTAATAACCCCCAGTGTGCCGCCATGAAATGACATGCCACCTTGGTCTATTCTGAATAAATAAAACGGGTTTTCAATAAAATAACTAAACTGATAAAACAACACATAGCCAATACGCCCACCGAGTATTACCCCGAGCATACCGTAAAATAATAAGTCGCTTACTTGCTCTTTCGTCCACCCAGAATTAGGTTTTGCAGCTTGACGGTTTGCCAGCCACATAGCTAAAGCAAAGCCAATTAAATACATTAAACCGTACCAACGTACGCTGAGCGGTCCTACCGAAAAAATAACCGGATCTATCTCTGGAAATTGAAGAGCCATAAAAATAAAAACCTTTAACTAAACACCATTTTAAGCGCAATTATGACAAGTAATAGCGCGAATACTTTTTTTATTGTTGCCACAGGTAAATAATGCGTCGCTTTTGCACCATAAGGAGCAATTAATGACGACGTGACAACGATGCCGACTAATGCGGGTAAATAAACAAATCCGGCAAAACCATCACTAAAGGTGGTTACTTGCCAACCTGCAGACACATAACCAACCGAGCCAAACAGCGCAATGACAATACCACATGCTGCGGCACAACCAATGGCCTTTTTAATATCGACAGAGAAATAATGCAGCAAAGGCACAATAAGTGCACCGCCACCAATACCAATCAGTCCTGATAACGCCCCCATTATTGCACATAAAAAGCCAATTACGGGACCTGAGGGCAATGGTTTTTCACTTGCAGCCTTGGTACGTGTAGATAACACCATGCGTAACGCGATAAACACCACACTCGTGGCAAAAACTAAACGTAATAACTGCTCAGGAATAAAGCTCGCCGCAAAGCCACTCACGAGCGCACCAATACCTACACCGGTCATGACCCAAGGAGCAATTTCCCACGGCACATTAGCATTACGATGATGAGCCAACGCTGAAGAGGTAGACGTAAAAATAATGGAAGCAAGTGAGGTGGCTATGGCAATAACTAATACATGGCTTGAGTCAGCAACATTAAATGATACCAACATGGCGCTCAGTACAGGCACAATAATTAAGCCACCACCAATGCCAAGCAGACCGGCTAAAAACCCTACTACACTGCCTAAAATAGCGCAGTACACCATTAAAAGTATTACGTCATGCATAGCACACTCATATATTCAGTTTGTTATATGTATATACTAAACGAATATATAAACGCTTCACAGTACAATTTACTCTCATGCTTGCCCTTGGCTAGGGGTATAAAATAACTCACCCAATTGGTGCTCTATCATAAAGTTACGCGTGAGCCTCAATACTTGCTTAGCGGTAGGCTGCAATAAACATTCGCTAAGCAGCTCCTCCATATCGCTCACTTTTAAGCGACGCAGTACAAATTTAATTTTACTGATTGATGAAAGGTTCATACTTAAGCGACGATACCCCATGGCGATTAGTAATAATGCCCCTTCTGGGTCACCACCAAGCTCACCACATAAACTAAAGGGTAATTCATGGTTTTGGCACTCTTGAGCAACTTTAAGTAGCACTCGCAGCACACTAGGATGATAGGGGTTAAAGAGCTCTGCAACACGCGCATTAGAGCGATCAACGGCCAGCATATATTGAGTTAAATCATTGCTACCCACAGAGCAAAAGTCGACTTTTTGTGACCACTCTTCTAGCATGAATATACTTGAAGGGACCTCTAACATAATGCCAATTTCTGGGCGGTCAATGGCTTGCTCTGGGTATTGTTCTTCCAGTTCGAACAGCGCTTGTTCAACTAACTTAATTGACTCGTCGACTTCTTCAGAGCCACTGATCATGGGTAACATTATTCTAAGGTTACCTAAACCGATATTGGCCTTTAACATCGCTCTGAGTTGATCTAAAAATAGTTCAGGATGATCCAAGGTGACGCGAATACCCCGCCACCCTAAGAAAGGGTTCTCTTCTGTGATATTAAAGTAGTCTAATACTTTATCACCGCCAATATCTAAGGTGCGCATCACCACAGGATTCGGGTGATAGCTGGTAAGCACTTCTCGGTACCACTTTTCTTGCTCCGACTGCGAAGGAAATTGCCCTTTTTGCATAAACCAGGCTTCGGTACGATACAAACCCACTCCATCACAAAACAGTTTGTTGTCTTGCTCTGTGTTTAATTCAAGGCCTGCATTTAACAATAAGCTAATGTGCTCGCCATCTAAGGTGACCGCATCTAGGTTCTGCTCTGCGACGAAACGATCATTCAGTAATGTTTCTTGGTATTTTAATTGGCTGTATTCATCGTGGAGCATTTGCGAAGGTGAGATATATAAACGCCCTGCGTAGGCATCTAAAATCATCGGCTTACCTTCAAATTGCAGTAAGGGAACGTCTTCAATACCCCAAATAGCGGGTATCCCCATTGCTCGCGTTAATATTGACGCATGGCTGTTTGCTGCCCCATTTACACTAACCACCCCCGCTAAATGCCCTTTGGGCACTTCGGCAAGCATGGCAGGTGTTAGCGTACTGGCAATTAAAATGGTGTCTTTAGGGTAAGGTTTTGCCGCATGCTCGGTATTAACTAAGTGGTGTAAAACACGCAAACCAATGTCTTTAACATCTACTGCGCGCTCTTTTATGTATGGGTCTTGCATGGCGTTAAACTGCGCCACCAGCTTTTCGATAACTATTTTTAATGCGCTTTTTGCACTCCAGCCTTGTTGAAGTTGCTCTTCAACATTTTTGCCTAGGCTTTTTGCATCAAGTAGCTGCTGATACACATCGAATACCGCAAGCGCTTCTTGCGGAATCGAATCGCTTAATGTCATTGATAACGTATTAAACTCGTTGCGTGTTGCCGCAACAGCCTGCGTAAATAATTTACGTTGCGTACTTATGTCATCGTCTTTTTGCAACTCAATCGATTTAAAATCGAGTTTAGGCAACACCACAAAAGCTTCACCAATGGCAATACCCGGCGCGCTCGACACCCCTTTGAGTACCGAAGTCTGATGCGAGAATTCATCAAGCCTTAAAATCTCTTTGATCTCGGCATGCGCAAGCTGCGATGCAAGTTGTGCCGAAAGAGTAATTAAAAAAGATTCTTCATCGGGACTAAAAACACGCGCTAACTTTTGCTGAACTACAATAACGCCCAGCACTTTTTTTTGATGCACCACAGGCACAGATAAAAACGCGTTATAGCCTTCTTCATTAACTTCTGGAGAGAGTTTAAAGCGAGGGTGTGATTTAGCGAACGCTATATTAATTGGCTCTTCGCGTTGCGCCACTAAGCCAACTAAGCCTTCGGTAAAACCAATTCTAAACTTACCCACAGCATCTGGGTTAAGTCCTTGCGTGGCCATTAATACAAAGTTGTCTTGGCTATAATCAGCAAAGTAAATTGAGCAGCACTGTGTTTGCATGGCATCTTTTACCATTTGCACAAAACACGCTAAGGCACTGTTTAAGTCCGCTTGTTGCGACACAGCCTCAGCAATTGATCTGAGCGTGGCTAACATGATGCTGCTCCTTTCATTTAGTTGATAAAGTTGCCCTTATCGCTTTTGTCGCCAATTATCTTTATGTTGTTCTCGTTTATTAAACGGCATTGCAAACGGGGCAAACTCTTTCATTACACGACGGTAAACATCGCGCTTGAATGACACAACTTGCCTCACCGGATACCAATAGCTCACCCATCGCCAGTCATCAAACTCTGGATGATGAGTTTTAAGTAAGTTTACATCTTCGTCTTTACAACGTAATTTCAGTAAAAACCATTTTTGTTTTTGCCCAATGCACACAGGACTTGAGTCTCTGCGAATTAAACGCTTGGGTAATTTGTAGCGTAACCAATGTTTTGAACTTGCGACGATCTCGACGTCTTCAGGAAGCAAGCCCACTTCTTCGTGTAATTCTCGGTACATGGTTTGCTCTGCTGTTTCACCATCGTCGACACCACCTTGGGGAAATTGCCAAGAGTGCTGACCATAACGTCGAGCCCAAAATACTTGTCCCTGATTATTGCAAATTACAATTCCGACATTGGCACGAAAACCTTCGGCATCAATCACCTTAGTGCCTCATTTGTAAGTCGATTTTTATTGATTGTTCCACATAACCTGCGATACAGCAAACACTTTACACCTTCGCCGAAACCAGATTTGAAATTAGCATTTTAACAAGCGCTTTTAATCAATATGTTAGAAAGCAATTATTACGAAAATACGCGCTTTTAATAAAATAGTAGTTTACAACCGTATTTTTCTCACCTTACCCACAGCTTGTGCATAACTTTTGTAAATCATGCTTATTTTGCAAACAAATCCACAATAGTCAGTTCAAAAAAGCACTTTCTCCACAGAAACTGTGGATAAACATGTTCATATATCTGTATTTATACAAACAACTGTCTAATTAATACAACAGCCAAAAATCAAACACCGACAAAAGTCATTAAATTTCAATAGATTAAGATGTTATTCCCACAAAACAAATTGACTATTTTTAACTCACTTTCAACATGCGCAAAAAACACCCAAATACAAAGATATCCACGGCAATGCGCATTTGCTATCATGTTAAGGTTAATAACACAATCAAATAAACGCCGTATGCGACCACTAAAACCAAGCTCAATCAACGAATTAATGCAACGCGTGAATGCAATAGCGGGGCTTACACTCGGCCAGCTTGCAGAGCAGTACCAATTTAAAACACCCGATGACTTGCTGCGTGAAAAAGGCTGGACCGGTCAGCTTATTGAATATGTATTAGGGGCAACCGCGGGCTCGAAACCCACTCCTGATTTTGAAGAGCTTGGTATTGAGTTAAAAACCTTGCCTATTTCGTTTAAGGGTAAACCCTTAGAGACAACTTTTGTCTCTGTTACGCCGTTATTGAACGTAACAGGTCTTACATGGCAGCAAAGTACGGTGCGTAAAAAGCTCAATCATGTGTTGTGGTTACCGATTTTGGGAGAACGCGAAATTCTGCCATTTAATCGTACCATTGGCAGTGGTTTTTTATGGCAACCCAGTGCTGAGCAAGATGCACAGCTGCAACGTGACTGGGAAGAGCAAATGGAACTTATCGCGCTGGGTCGTATCGATGAAATTTCGGGACACTTGGGTGATGTCATGCAAATAAGACCAAAAGCGGCTAACAGTAAAGCGCTTACTGATGCTATTGGGCCAAATGGGCATGTGATCCAAACCCTGCCTCGCGGCTTTTATTTAAAAACAAGCTTTACCGGCGAAATTTTAAAACGCCAATTTCAGCTGTAAGGGTCGCAACTTTTTGTATTTATATCCGGTTTGTCGTGCTAACTCGTAAAAAAGCCGCGATGATGGTCGTCGCGGCTTTGTTCTAACTTGAATTCTTAACGTATTGTTATTTCCAACTTTTCATCTTATGGCCTTTAAGAGCATAAAATAAAATGAATAGATAACTTGGGATCATAACAATATACGCACCTTGCGCGCCCAGCCCTGCTACGTTACCTAAACCAATCAGCAGCGGACCTAAAGCACCACCTGCAATACCCATGATCAACAACCCCGATGCAGTGCCAGTTAAGCGGCCTAAACCCGCCAATGCTAATGGCCAAATTGCAGGCCACACCATCGCATTAGCAAAACCAAGTAGCGCGATACACAATAAAGGATCAGGGAGTTCAGGGCCTCCAAATGGCACAAGTAAAAGATTAGAAATAATAAACGAGTCATTGCTACCAAATACCACCAGTAGCACGGTGATTATGCCAGCGATACCCGACATTAATAGTGCTGTTTGCTGGCTCATAAAACGTGGGATAGTTGCAATACCTATCGCGTAGCCAATCAACATACACGCCATTGTGTACGAAGTCATAACGGAGTAATCAGCAACGCCAATTTGCAAAGCGTAAGAGCCAATCGTATCGGCAGCAATCACTTCAACTGCGACATACAAAGCAATGCCCACAACACCTAGAACAAGGTGCGGATGAGCAAGTGTTTCTTTTAACTCACCTTTACCATTTGATGACTCGCCTTCGTCAAACACTAAATCTGGAAGAGGCGCAAATTTTGCGAACGCAGCAAATAACATAATAAGACCCGCAATTAATACATACGGCATAATTAAGCTATTGGCCATAATGTCTTTTTGCTCTTGCGACAGTTTACCCGCACCATCGACTACACCGCTTACAACGACCGCAGCAAAGATCACCGGTACGATAACTCCAGCAAACTTATTCAATAAGCCCATAATACATACACGCACCGCGGCTGATTTTTCAGAGCCCATTTTTACTACATAGGGGTTAACAGCCGTTTGAAGAATTGTTTGACCTACACCTATCATAAGCTGTGCAAATAAAAATATTTCGATCATTTGCAGTTTCGCGGCAGGAATATACATTAACGCCGACAGCGCCATGACAGCACAGCCGATCGCCATTCCATTTTTATAACCAACGCGTCTTATGAGCATCGCTGAGGGAATACCTGCAACAGTAACCGCAATATAAAACGAAGAAATAATAAACGAAGCTTGTAACGGCGACAGCTCAAGCATTTGCTGCAAAAATGGTGTAATTGCACCATTAAGCCACGTTATACACCCCAGAATAAAAAACATTGATCCTGCCAATACCATTGGCAGCCAAATGTTTTGTTTTGTGTTGTTGTCACACTCAACCGTTGCTTCCATAATTTTTCTCAACTAGTTATTTTAATTAATTATTTTTATTTGGCTGGCTTTAAAACATCATTGTGCTGTTTAATTTCCATACCAATCACAAAAATTTAATCATACACTAACAAAAATGACAGCGCTATCATTTTGCATTCAGCTAAACGTAAAAAAGCCGTAACTAGCTGGCTAGTTACGGCTTTATTTAAATATTTACAACGGCTTAGTTATTACTTACCAATCGCTTCTTTTGCGAACAAGTGTTTAATTGGCCCCAAGTTATCAACAAGGCTAAGCCCCACACCGCGCACGAGCTTTTTAAGCGGATTAGCACCGGCAAATAACTCTTTTAGTCCTTGCATCATGGCAATGTGTTTTTGCGCATCAAGCTTACGGGTACGTTCATAATCACGCAGCGTGCGTGTACTTGCAAACTCACCCTGCTCATTGGTTAATAACTCAATTAGGTAAGCGGCATCTTTTAAGCCTAAGTTCATGCCAAGCCCGGCAAGTGGGTGAATAGTATGCGCTGCATCGCCCATTAACACGACTTTGCCCGACACCCACTGCTGTGCATAACGCATTTTAAGTGGAAACGCCATGCGCTCACTTTGAACTTCGCATAAACCGCATTGGCCATCCAGTGCAGCCAGTAGTGCTTTATTAAACTCGGTATCGTCAAGTGCTAGTAACTGCTCGCAGTGCACAGGGCTGGTTGACCACACAATCGAATGCGTATGTTTATCAGGCAGCGGCAAAAACGCTAAAGGGCCGGTTGGTAAAAACACTTGGCGTGCTGTGTGATTATGCTCATCATCGGTTTTTACAGTCGCAACAATGGCATGATGATCATAATCTTTAAACGTAATTGGCATATTGAACTGCTTTCGAATCGCCGAGTTTGCTCCGTCGGCTGCTACCAGCAATTTAGCAATCACAGGCTCACCGCTTTCAAGTGTAATAAAGACATCGGATTCTGTTTGATGTATTTGTTGATAACGGGTTTCGAATAATAAGCTGGCATTACTTTGCTTTTCAAGTTCGCTAATTAAAGCGTAGCGAATAATGTCGTTTTCAACGATATGACCAAGCTGTGGTAAGTCGAGATCATTGTGATCAAAATGAATTTTGCCAAAGCTGTCTTTATCGCGTACATCCATCGAGGTATAAGGCGTGGCGCGTTGCTTAATAATTTCAGGCCACACATTCAGTGACTCAAACAAACTTTGGCTCGCCAAACTCAGCGCACTAACGCGAAGGCCGTACTCATCCCCCGGAAGCGCCTGCTTTTCACTGGCATCAATCACCACCACACTAATATTGGCTTTAGCTAAACCAAGTGCAAGCGTAAGGCCTACACAGCCACCGCCAACAATACAAACCTGTGCTTGTTTCATATCCGTTTACCTTGCTTAACTTGACCCATTAACTGTTTGGCTAACGGGGTTTTTAACGAGGAGAATAAATCCATTGAGAAAAGACCAATGCTACGACCAAGCGCAAGCATTCGCGATGAATTTGAAAATAACCGCACCAAGCTGTCAGTTAAAGTCATAACCGTGGCAATATCTTGACTACGCACTTGGCTATAGTAGCGGGTAAAAGCGTAATCACCTAAATCGCTGCGGTGCGCCATATCACAAAGTAGTTGCACATCACGTAAGCCTAAATTAAAGCCCTGCCCCGCAATGGGATGAATAGCATGACCAGCATTACCTATAAGTACAGTGCGATGGCTGCTTAGCGCATCTACTTTTCCATACACCAGCGGGTAGCTGGCACGCATACCAACTTTACTGAACGTGCCGGCACGATAGCCAAACGACTTTTGCAAGGCAGCTAAAAATGCATCATCTGAAAGCGCCATGTGCGCATCTATATGCTCAGGCTCCATGCACCATACTAACGAGTAACGGTTATTGCTCATGGGCAAAAGCGCCATCGGGCCATGCTCGGTAAAGCGTTCAAATGCGTGATGATGATGACCACCCGCCACTTCAATATTGGCAATGATCGCGCCTTGCTGATAAGGGCGCGTATTAAACTCAATATTAGCCAGCTTTCGACTACTCGAATTAGCACCGTCGGCTATAACCACCAGTTTTGCACTCAGCTGTTCGCCCGAACTTAAAGTAACGTTCGCAGCATCGGCTTGGTACTCAAGTTTAGCAACCGTGTCAGGACAAAACAGGCTCACATCTGTGCGAGTTAACTGCTGGTGCAAGCTGCGACCAAATGGATTCACCTCAACGACATACCCAAGTGCATCTTGCGCATATTCATGGCAATCAATGTGGGTTTTACCAAAGTGACCACGGTCAGAAACCGTTACTTTTTCAATTGCAGCAGCAAATTGCGCTTGGCAATCAAATGCATTAATGGATTGTAAGTATTGAACCGATTGCTGAGCCAGTGCAATACTTCTATCATCAAAGCTTGGGTGATAGTTTGCACTTACTTCATTTGCTTCAATCACAGCGATTGATAACTGTTTATTGCTGTGTATTAGGCCTAATGCACAGCTTGCGCCAGCCAAACCACCGCCGATAATGACAACATCAAACTGCTCTGCCACGTTTGCTCCTAGCCTTTATTTGCCTTGCATCACTGCTTCGATGTCACTGATAGTTTTAGGTACTGAGAGTGTCAGGTTTTCATGACCCTCTTTTGTGACAAGTAAGTTATCTTCTATACGAATACCAATACCTTTGTATTGCGCAGGTGCTTTGGCATCTTCGCTGATGTATAAACCGGGTTCGATAGTTAAGACCATTCCTGGCTCAAATACGCGCTCTTTTTCGTCAAGCTTGTATTCGCCTACATCATGCACATCAAGGCCTAACCAATGGCCAAGGCCATGCATATAAAACGCTTTACAGGCTTGGTTTGCCATTAGCTCATCAAGCTCACCCGTTAAAATACCCAAGTCAATTAAGCCTTGCGTTAATACCGTTGAAGCCAGTTCATTGGCTTTAGATAAACTACCACCGGGTTTCACTTGGCTAAATGCAGCCTCTTGCGCCGCAAGTACAATATTATAAAGCGCGGCTTGTGGCTCACTAAACTTGCCATTCACAGGGAATGTTCGAGTAATGTCTGCTGCATAACCCTCAAGCTCACACCCTGAATCAATCAGTACTAGGTCGCCCTCTTTTAGTTCGGCGTCGTTTTGTGTGTAATGCAGTATATTGGCGTTATCACCACTGCCAACAATGGTGCCATATGCTGGGTGGCGAGCACCATTCATTGCGTAGTGATGGTGCAGTTCTGCTTCTAGCTGATATTCAGTTGCGCCTGGTTTTGCAAATTGCATCGCACGGATATGGCCTTGCGCACTAATTTCACAAGCAGTGCGCATAATGTTTAGTTCAGCGTCAGATTTAAATAAACGCATTTCGTGTACTAGGCCACGAATATCTTTAATGGTGTGAGGCGCTTTGTAACCTTTTTTTGGTGCGCCACGAAGCGTGCTTAATAAGTCCCAAATTTTCGTATCGAAATGTGGGTAAGTGCCTTGTGCATAAAATAAAATCTGCTGGCCGTTCACCAAATCTAATAATTGTTCATCTAGTTCACTAAGTGGACAGGTTGCGTCGAATAAGTACTCAGATTTCGCTTTTTCGAAGCCAATTCGACGACCATGCCAAATTTCAGCTAATTTATCTTTATTGCGACAAATAAGCGTACTTGGCGTGTCACTTGATGGGCAAAGCACTAACACTGCATCGGGTTCGTTAAAACCCGTTAAGTAGAAAAAGTCACTGTCTTGGCGAAATGCGTATTCGGTATCACGACTGCGTGTAACTTCAGCAGCCGCAGGAATAATCGCGATGCTATTTTTGTCCATCATCGCTAGTAAACGCTCGCGACGGGCTTTAAATTCAGCTTTATCGATAGCAATAGACAACATGCTAAACCTCTGTAATTTAATTAGTGAAGGGTCTTTTTAGTGCTTTTATCTGTTTGCTCTTTACCGAGTTCAGCAAAACATAATAAGGCAGAAACGCGCACGTACTCGATCACTTCGTGTAGTGCTTGGCTGTCTTCTTCGGTTTCTTCGAATAAAGTATCCAAGCGAGTAATTTCGCTAAAATCGCTAATAACTTCTTTTACGTCCGCAGACAATTTGCCATAGTCTTTTTGCTTTAAACCGAAACCAAGCATAAAACCCGATACCCAAGACACTAGGCCGTTTGCTACGTCAACTAGGGTCTCGTCATCACTTGGCAAGAATAAATCGAACTGAAATTCATCGTCACCAAAACTCGCCACAACCTGTGTATATATAGTGGCAAAAAACGCTTTTAGATCGGTATTGAATGCTAAACCATCATTGAAAACATCGCTTAATAAGCCTAAATACTCGTCGGCTTCAATATTAATGCCACAAGCAAGTAAGCCACTTATTACGCCATGGGCTTCGGCGGGTGCGACAAAAATTTCATTTTTTTCTAATAGCAATTGCGCTTGCTGGTAATCAGGTAACGTGCTCATAACTTTTTCTTTGTTCGTCTCAGTAACGTCATGCTACCACTCGATAAATCGCAACTCCAATTAATTGTATGATTGAGGTCAAAAAGCAATCTGAAAAGTAAATGCCTCGTTAAAGGTGGGGAAAAACTACCCGAACGATCCGCTTTTTTGGTTTCTATGGTTTAATGATTGAAACTTGTCTTATATACTGAATATGTTCCCTAGGGTGTTGGAGCTTGGTTAAGTCCCTGAGCCGATAAATTTTATGTTAGGGTTTCTGTTCGTTTACTATTGTGCAAGCTCGGCATGTACCGAGAAGCCTACGGTAGACCGCAGATTCCCGCCCTGAAACCTCAAGGTTTCAGGACTGACACCGGGCACCGCATACTTGGGGAACACCTTCATTACTTCATGCTACGAGCTATCAATACTTTCATTTTATATTTTTCTAAACTGTATTTTTTGCACGCAGAATAAATTCTCACCTAGACCATTTGGCATTTAATTTTTTGGCGTTTAAAGGTCTTCTTCGGTTTATCTTTAATCTTTAGAATTTGCTAACTTACTTGATTTGGCTACGCTCGAATCTACCTACGAATAAAAACGCGGAATAAACCCGCCGCCACCTTTTTACCTGTAGCAGCAGGTTTACCCCGCGTTATAGCACTGAGTACTTGTATTTAGAATCTAATAACGAGTACCTAGTCTCAAGCCTATTTAAACCACCCCTGAAAACGTTCCATCAATAAGTAATTAACCGGAACAAGTAATAAGGTGATAAGGGTTGCAAAAATAATCCCAAACCCAAGGCTTACCGCCATCGGAATTAAGAATTGTGCTTGTGTGGCTTTTTCAAATAACAACGGCATTAAACCAATAAAAGTGGTTAAACTGGTAAGCATTACTGGGCGAAAACGCGATGCTCCCGCCATTTTAACTGTTTCGAGAAGGTCACCGCCCTCCTCGCGCTTTTTATTGATAAAATCAACCAGCACCAGTGAGTCATTCACAACCACGCCAATCAAGGCCAGCATACCGAGCAAGCTCATAATGGTAAGCTCCATCCCCATGATCCAATGCCCCATTACCGCACCTATCATGCCAAAGGGGATAACACTCATGACAATCAATGGCTGCATATACGATTTAAACGGTATTGCCAACAGCGCATAAATAATGAAAAACACAAACACCAGCCCCCAAGCAAGCGACCCAAATGACTCGCGCTGCTCTTTAGCTTCACCTTCAAGCGAATAGTCTGCACCTGGGAATTGCTGCATTAGTTCATCAAGGTACGATTTTAGGTCTGCCTGCAGCACTGTCATGTTGGTGTTTGACTTTTCAACATCGGCAGTCACATTAAGCGTACGGTATCGGTCAATACGGTAAATTGATGACGGGCTTTGTCCCGGCACTAAAGTGGCAACATGCGACAATGGCACCGTACCACCGCTAGGTGTATTTATAAGAATATCTTTTAAATCGGCTACTGAACGACGCTCATCAATGGGTAAGCGCACCATAACACGTACATCGTCACGACCACGCTGAATGCGCTGTACTTGCGCACCAAAAAACGAGTTACGTATTTGCTGCGACACATCAACGCGATTCAAACCAAGCGCTAAACCTTGCTCTGTTAGCTCAATTTGCAGCTCTTCTTTACCATCGGACATGCTGTCGGCAATTTCGTACACTGTTGGGTATGTTGCCAAACGTTGCTTTACTTTTTCTGCAACTTGCTCAAGTGTCGATATTGAATTGCCTGTTAGCTGTACGTCGATAGGGCTCGATGTTCGACCAAATTCAGCACGAAAGGTTACGCTTTCCGCACCGGGGATAATACCAATTAAATCGCGCCATTCACTCGCAAGTTCTCGAGAGCCAATGTCTGATTCGCGTTTTTCTGCTGGCATAATTTCAAACCGAACACTCCCCGAATTAGACGCGCCACCACGGCCACCTGTAGTAGCCAAAATGTTTAAAATAACACTTTGACCGTCTTCGTCACGGTACTTATCTTGCAGCTCTTTTGCTTTATCAGACATTTTAATCACGTATTTATTAGTGACTTCAAACGGTGTACCCGCAGGAAATGTTACTGATGCCCTCACTGTTTCACTTGGAATGCGCGGGAAGAACACAAACTTTGTCCAGCCACTGGTAATTAACGTTAAAATAATAACGAAAATACCCACAAACAAGCTGACTGTTGCCAGTTTATTCTTAAGAGCGTGATTAAGCAGCGGTTGGTAATATTTCATAATGGCATGCTCAAAGCCATCGGCAAAACGCTGTTGTAAGCGCTCCAGCTTAGTAGGCTCACCCTTTTCGTGGCGCAGCTTTAAATACTTTAAATGTGCCGGTAATACAAACTTAGACTCAATTAACGAGAACAGTAATACAGGAATAACCACCACGGGGATTTGCGCGAAAATAGCACCACGCGCACCTTCAATAAAGGCAAGCGGTAAAAATGCTGCCACCGTAGTCAACACCCCAAATGTCACTGGGGTCGCTACTTCTTGTGTACCACGAATTGCAGCCTGCTCGCCTGTTTCGGCTGTTTTTAAGTGGGTATAGACATTCTCGCCGGTGACAATCGCATCATCCACAACAATACCCAGCACTAAAATAAAGCCAAATAAACTAATAACATTTAATGTGATACCAAATAGTGGCATCACTAAAAATGCCCCCATAAACGATACCGGTATACCAATAAACACCCAAAATGCGATAGCGGGACGTAAAAACAGTGTCAGCAAAGCAAGCACCAGAATGCCACCTTGAATCGCATTACTGGTGAGGGTTGCAATACGACTTTTTACCACTTCTGAGTCATCATCCCAGTAGCTTAATTCGAAGCCTTCAGGCAGGTTATCTTGCTGTGCGACAATAAAGTTTTTCACGGCATCAGCGACTTCAATCGCACTTTGTGGGCCAATACGATAAACATCAATAAAGGCGGCTTGTTTACCATTAAAACGCGTGCGTACCGGGGTTTCTTCAAAATCGTCTTTAATGCTAGCAATGTCTCCCAAGCGAATGATCGTGCCATCTGCTTGATGCTTAATTACAATCTTTGAAAACTCATCTTTACGATATGCCTGCCCTTTAGAGCGAATAAGCACATCGCCCCCTTCTGTTTTTAAGTTACCTGCTGAGACATCGGTACTTGAATTACGAATAGCAGAAGAGATATCCGACAAACTTAAATCGTATTGACGCAAGGTATCTTTGCTTACCTCAATAGCAATTTCATAATTGCGCACCCCACTTAGCTCAACCTGAGTCACGCTAGGTAGGCGCAACAATTCATCGCGCACTGTTTCTGCATATTCTAAGGTTTCTTTTTCACCATAAATACTTGAAACAGTGACCGCTATTACTTCACGTTTCCATTCAGCGAGCGACACTATTGGCTTTTCAGCATCAACCGGAAAGGTATTAATCGCATCGACTCGGCTTTTTATATCCGCTAATAACTCTCGCGGGTCATAACCTGTTTCGACTTCAATTGTGACAGAAGCCGAGCCTTCAGCTGAGCGACTCGTTATGCGTTTTACACCTTCTAAATCTTGCACCGCTTCTTCGATTCGGATCGTGACCCCTTTTTCGACGTCTTCAGGTGTAGAGCCACGTAATGAGACGCTGACGCTGATGCGATCAGATTCAAATGATGGGAACACCTCAAGCGGTATTTGCGTTGAAACGCTAAATAACCCCGCTAATAAAATGCTGATCAGCAATAAGTTAGCTGCAACATGATTTTTTGTGAACCAAGCTATCATTATTGCGCTCCTTGCTCACGAGCGGCGCGGCGTTGCTCAATCAATTTTTCAACCGTAATGCCTTGCTCTTTTGCTTTTTTTTCAAGCTCTTCGCGGCTTAGTCGCGGTGTATCGGCGCGCGTAGCTTGATAAGCTTCGCTGCCCATTACCGTTACTTGCGTACCTGAACTTACTTGCCCAAGTGGTGTAAGCACTAAATTATCTCCAGCCGATAAACCATCAGCCACGATTGCCTGAGTTGCATTTTGCCAAGCCAGCGTAATGTCTTTTCGACGTAAAACCCCTTTTTCCTCGGTGTACACATAGCTGCCTTGGTAAATTGCACTGTTTGGAATAACTAAAGCATTCTCAACGGTTTTACCTTTAATCTGCGCTTTAATATATTGACCAATTTTAATGGGGTACTGGTTATCGCTTGTGGCTTTATACGGGTCGTGAATTTGAGCCACAACATAAAGTTGCTGAGCACTTTCATCAATCGCACCTTCGGTACGAATCACTTGGCCTTGCCAATGCTGTTTGCCTACTAGGTTTGAGCTGAACTCAACAAGTGAACCCGCACTATTTTTAGCACCATCGCGGAATTGCTCCGGCAAATTAATAAACGGTAAGTCTTTATTTTTAATAGGTAGCCTAATTTCAACACTGTCTACAGCATAAATAATGGCTATTTCCATGTTATTGCTAACAACTTGGCCTAAATCAACACTACGGCTTAACACTCGTCCTGCATAAGGCGCGGTTATTTTAGTTCGCTCTAAATCAAGTTTTGCTTTTTCAAGGTTGGCTTGTGCCGATAATACACTCGCCTCTGCGGCTGCCAGTTGAGGTTTGCGAAGTACTAAGCTACTCGCTTCTTCGCCTTTACCTAAGCGCTGCCAATCTGTCATTGCTTGTCGGCCACGCGCTTGCTCTTCAAGTAAACTTTGTTCAGCGGTTAATAGTGCGGCTTGCGCTGATTTAACTTCAGCGCGGTGATCTCTATCATCAAGCTGTACAAGTACATCGCCTTTTTCAAAAAAGCCCCCTTCACGGAATTGCTCACTTATTTTAATGATTTGTCCTGAGGCCTGCGCAACCAACTTACTCTGTGTGCGCGGTTTCACTGTACCAAAACTGTCGATCATAATTTGAAAGCTTTGCGGTGTGAGGCTCTCAACAGCAACATTCACTTTTGCTTTAGGAGGTGATGAAAAGCGATTAGCTTGCGGCGGATTCCCTTTTATAAACATCACTAAAAGTACCGTCACGATTATCACTACGAGTGGAATTAATATTTTACGAGTTTTGCTTTTCATGATTATTGCTCTGCTACTTCGGTGTTTGCTTCACTAAAATCACCCCCGAGGGCAATATGTAAGTTGATTCTGTTGATGATAAGTTGGTTTTTAATTTGAATAACTGAACTTTGTGCGTTAAAAGAGCGGTCTTGTGCATCCAGAACCGTGGTGTACGTTACCAAACCACTTTGATATTGCTCAAAAGCAAGTTGCTCTGCCGCGATGGCATTTTTTTGTGCTTCAAGTGTTTTTTCGTAACGCACTTTTAGCGCTTGCTCTTGGCTTATTGCTGTTTCAACATCGTTAAATGCATCATAAAGAGTCGCTAAGTAAACTTGTTCTTGGCGTTTAACATTGAGCCTAGCTTGCTCTTCGTTCGCTTTTAAACGTCCGCCTTCAAATAACGGCATCGAAATGCTGCCAAGTAAAGACCAAGCAAGGCTTGAAGGCGAAAATAAATCACTCATTCGATCAGTGCTATCACTGATTGAGGCTGATAAGTTCAAGCTTGGAAAACGCTGTTTGTGCGCATACGCAAGACCGGCATCGGTGCTGAGTAATTGATACCAACTGGCCATTAAATCAGGTTTACGGGTAATAAGCTCAGACGGCAAACCAAGCGGTATGGCATTATCAAGTAAAGGTAAGTCTGCGCTAACCGTAAGCGCTCCTCTGGGGTATTGCCCTGTTAAACGCTCTAAATCACGAATTGATTTTGTTAACGTAGCTTGCTGCTCTGCAATGTTTGAACGCTCTGTATTTAGCTCATTGCGAGCAAGGTAAACATCCAGTGCTTCGTTTAGACCTTGGCGGTAACCAGATTCAATGATTGATAAGTTTTGTTCTGCATTTTGTTCGCGCTGCTTAAAAAGTTCGAGCAATTTATGATTGCAGATCACATTAAACCAACCCGAAACAACATCAGCAACTAACTGCTGCTTAGCTTGCTCAAACGACGCTTTCTCTGCTAAGTATTCTAAGTTAGCTTGGCGCTCTGACGCCGACAACTTACCCCATAGATCAACTTCGTATCCGAGCTCAAGTGATGCTGAACTTGCATTATTGTAATTTACCGGGCGGTTATCTTTACTGCGGCTAGTTCGTGTTGATAAGTCTAAGCTTGGCCACAAAGCCGCACCCGCAGCAACGAGTTGTTGCTCTTTAATTGCAACATCATAACCCGCTTGTAAAATCCCCTGATTATTCGCTAAAGCCTGTTCAACTAAGCTCAGCACCTGTGGATCTTGTAACTGCTGTAACCAATTACCCTTCACAGCTAATACTTTTGAAGCACTGTCTAGTTGTTGCCAAGCGTTTGGTATAGCTTCAAGTTCTGGTACTCGTTCACTATTCGTTGGCTGGCTTGCGCATGCACTTAGCAAAACCACACTTAAGGCAACTAAACTTGGCCTACATTGCCAATTCATCATAAAAACCTGAAAAATAACTATTTATGAGTGTAATTCAAGCATTGCATTAAGTTTTGCTCAACTGACTTTACATAAAATTACACTCGTTGACGTTGTAGTACGATAAACGGCAGGTATTTAGCGATGAGATTAGAGTTACAACGTTCAAACGTAAGCTGGGAGCAATTTGAGGAGAAAAAGCAACCATGAGTGAAACTGTATTAGGAGCGACCGGTTTAACACTCAAAGCCTATGACCATTACTTGTTACTATTTTTTGCAACAGAAACAAAAAAGCCCCGCAATAGCGAGGCTTTTAAATAATGGTGCCCAGAGGCGGAATCGAACCACCGACACGAGGATTTTCAATCCTCTGCTCTACCGACTGAGCTATCTGGGCATAACAATTTACTAATTGTTTAATAAATGGTGCCGACTATCCGAGTTGAACGGATGACCTACTGATTACAAGTCAGTTGCTCTACCAACTGAGCTAAGTCGGCACACTAAAACTGTGTGCGTTGTGCACTATAATCACTTTAAAAGTAATTATCAAATAATGGTGCCCAGAGGCGGAATCGAACCACCGACACGAGGATTTTCAATCCTCTGCTCTACCGACTGAGCTATCTGGGCTTAACAATTTACTAATTGTTTAATAAATGGTGCCGACTATCCGAGTTGAACGGATGACCTACTGATTACAAGTCAGTTGCTCTACCAACTGAGCTAAGTCGGCACACTAAAGCTGTGTGCTGCTGCACTATATTGATGTTATAATCTTTTGATTTAAAACACCAATATTTTTAATAATGGTGCCCAGAGGCGGAATCGAACCACCGACACGAGGATTTTCAATCCTCTGCTCTACCGACTGAGCTATCTGGGCGTGCGGCGTATTAAACGGGTTTTGCCTTCGCAAGTCAACTTTTTTTTTGAGCTTTATAACTGTTTGAACAGTTTTCCATCAAGATTGCTATTTTTAATACTTTTACGGTTATTTAAGCATCAAACTGACGCTTTCTGATAGTTTACTCTAATTGTTATTTGGTTTCCTTAGGTAAAAACGTGGTGAATTTTTCTTCGTTGATGGTAGGATTGTTCTACCATCAAGGAACTGCTTAATTTTGCTGTAAAATTATTGGATAAGACCCATGCCGAGTAAATCGACCTCTACTGTAAAAGGCCTATTACCTCTCTTTATAATAACAAACGTAGTTATCACCCTATTAGCGGTGGTTGCTTACTCCTTTTACCCAACCAGTAACGCGCCGAAGCAAACAGAGCCCCCTCGCTTAACTGCAATAGAAGTTTCAGAGTTATTATCTGCACCACTTATCAGCGCACTCACTATGCCTGGACAAGATAAAGTTAAAGAAGTACTCGATTTAAGCCTATTGCTTAATAAAGATTTTGATTACTACTTATATAGATACGAAATTAATGGCGATGCATCGCTTGTCTACGCTAATAACAAAGAAGCGCTTATCGCTTCAAGTAAAGTGGACCAGCAACTTGCTCAAGGCACAATTATTCATACGGTGCTTGAGCTGAATGATCAACCCGTTGGTGAGCTTATAGTAAAACAACATCCAAAGCAGCAACCAATCATAGAATCAGCCGCGCTCTCGTATGCCCTCGCGGGTTTAACGCTTTTAGCTTTAGTTATTTTATCATTTGCCTTGAGTGTATTAATTAATAAACGTTTTATGAAAAACAGCGAATCACTCAGCAACGAATTAATGGTAATAACACAAAATGCCGATTATCAAACGCAGGTGTCAGAAGAGCTCGATTTTGGCTTAGATAAAGTCGCTAAAAATATTAATCAATTACTTAATAAAGTGTTGTCGGTTATTACCGAAAACAAAGCCGCTCAGCAAGACTTAGAAAAACTACAAAGCGGTCTTGAAGCAGAGGTACAAAGCAGAACACTGGCCCTTGAACAAGCCACCTTAAAAGCAGAACAAGCAAACGAAACCAAAACGACCTTTTTAGCAACCATGAGTCATGAAATTCGCACTCCCATGAATGGCGTGATTGGTACAATTGATTTACTGCGTCAAACAGAACTTGATGGAGCGCAACATAGACTAAGCACCATTATTAGAGACTCAGCGTTTTCATTATTGGGAATTTTGGATGATATTCTTGATTTTTCTAAAATCGAGGCGGGTAAACTTAATATAGATAATACGCCATTTTCAGTGTCAGACACCATTGAAGAGGTCGCGCGGGTGTTGTCATCTGTCGCGAGAAAGCGCGATCTTGACCTTGAGCTTGCCATTGCCCCCGACATTCCAACCAACCTGATTGGAGATACTGTTCGCGTACGCCAAGTACTGTACAACCTATGTAGTAACGCCATTAAGTTCACCACCACCGATGATAACCGTAAAGGCTGCGTAAAAATATCAGTAGAAGTGGTGCAAAATACCACCGATCACTACACCTTACGCTTTGGTGTTTCTGATAATGGCAAAGGGATGACACGCGCACAACTTGGCGAAATATTTAATCCCTTTATACAAGCCGAAAGCTCAATTACGCGTGAATACGGTGGAACAGGCCTAGGGTTATCCATTTGTAAAAGCTTAACAGAGCTTATGCTGGGCACTATTTCTGTCACCAGTGACTTGGGTATCGGCAGTGAATTTATTGTAGAACTTCCTTTTAACACGCAAGGTAAAGTCGATTTTGCACATAAACACGTCATTAAAGATCAGCGCGTTGTGGTTGTTACGAATCATGATGGCCGTAAAAAACTATTAACGCGCTATCTCTCGTTTATGGGGGCCACCGCCGTCATTGCCGACAGCAACGAAAAAATAGAAGCAGAACAAGACAGTAAAGATATTATTTGGGTTCTCGATGGGATCGAAAGCATGGAGGACATTAATTATATATTGCGCCGCCTGCTTTACACGCTAGAAGATAACCACCAACAAGTAATCGTTCTCAGTAAATTAGATGAAGCAGCCGTTAATCATAAAAATATTTTCTATTTAAATGCTGCCCCACTGTGTAAGTCTAACTTTATGATGTCGCTACTTGTTGCTGCGGGCTTACATCAGCCAAAGCAAATTACTTCTGCAAAAACATTTAACAACTACTTAAGCGTTGAACAAGCGCGCGAGGAAAATAAGCTTATTCTGTTAGTGGAAGATAATGTTTTAAACCAGCAAGTGTTAACTGACCAACTTCATTTACTCGGTTACGGGGTCGAGTTGGCAGAAAATGGCCAACAAGGTTTAGAGCTGTGGCGAAAAAATCACTATGCGATTATTCTCACCGACTTACACATGCCAAAAATGTCAGGTTACGACATGGTAAAAAGTATTCGCGAAGAAGCTTCTCAGCTAGAAGACATTAATGCACAACCGTATATAGTAGCAATCACAGCAAATGCGCTTAAAGGTGAAAAAGATCGTTGCTTGAGCATTGGTATGAATGATTACATCACTAAGCCTGTTGAATTAAATGTGCTTGAATCCACCTTATTAAAGTGGTCTAACAAAAGAAATCCACAAAGCACATCGGTTGAAGCCAAAAAATCAGCTATGCCTATCGATATGAACATGCTCGCTAAATATATTAATAACGATGAGGCTAAAAAACTGCGCTTCTTTAAAATGTATTTAGAGCAAAGTAATCAATTGACTAAAAATATTAATGCGGGTGTCATTGAACATGACATCGACAGCATTATTTCGTCGTGCCACCAGCTAAAATCAATTTCGAAAACGATTGGTGCGATGAAAGTCGCCGAGCTTGCCGCTGAATTTGAGCACTTTTGCAAAAAAGAAGAGCCAACCAGCGATGAGCTAATTGAGCTGCGTGATGGTTTTGAAATTGAGTACTCTAAGGTAGCGCAGTTTCTCAAAGAGCAAATTAAAAAAGCTGAAACCGAGCAATAAAAAAGGGCCTTTTGGCCCTTTTCTATTATTTTTCAGGTGGACGGTAGCCTTCAATTTCTACGTCTTTACCTTCAAATAAAAACCCTACCATTTGCTCTTCTAAAAAAGCACGGTGCTCTGGGTCCATCATATTTAAATGTTTTTCATTGATCAGCATTGTTTGCTTATGCTGCCATTGGCCCCACGCTTCTTTGCTGATGTTGTTGAAAATCTTTTCACCAAGCTCACCTGGGTATAGTTGGAAGCCTAAGCCTTCAGCTTCTTTTTGTAACTTTTGACAAAATACTGTACGTGCCATAATTGCTCTCTACTCTTATTGCGTGATGCTATTGTAATCTATTGTGCTTAATTGTTTAACCAGCTTTTTAGTGGGTGCAGCCAACCCAACTTCAACCGATTCGTCAAGCGGATACCAAACAAGTTGGCGCTCGTTAATAAAATCAGGAATTGCCGGTAAGGTTAGCACATGTGGGTTAATGGTTAATTCAAAATGCGAGAATACATGGGTAAATGCCTCAAGTGCTTGCGTGTTATCAGTTAAACCATGTTGTGCTAAAAAGTGTTCTAACTCGCTGTACTCGGTAAATTCAAAAAAGCCAAATAAACCTCCCCAAATACCGCTACTTGGCCGCTTTTCCATTAATACTTTATTGTCACAGGCTAAAATAAGTTGATGACACGCTTTTTTAGGCACCGCTTTTTTAGGTTTTGAGTGTGGAAACTCTTTCACTTTACCTTGATTAAATGCCTGACATTTACTCTTTAACGGGCATGGCTGACAATCAAACTTACTGCGAGAGCAAAGACTTGCTCCTAAGTCCATCATGGCTTGGTTAAATTCAGTAACCGACTCTTTGGGGGTTAACTGAGACGATAACGACCAAAGCTGGTTTTCAACTTTTTTAACCCCGTACCAGCCCTCAACCATAAAGAACCGCGCAAGAACTCGCTTAACATTACCATCTAAAATAGGGTGATGTTGACCCAGCGATAACGATAAAATAGCGCCTGCAGTCGAGCGGCCAATGCCAGGTAAATCCATGACTTCTTCGAGGGTTGTAGGAAACTTGCCTTGGTATTTATCACGGACTATTTTTGCTGTTTTATGTAAATTACGGGCACGGGCGTAATAACCAAGCCCAGTCCAGTGATGTAATACCTGATCTTCATCAGCATTAGCGAGCGCGATAATATCAGGGAAGCTTTGCATAAACTTCTCAAAGTATGGGATAACAGTGATCACTTGCGTCTGTTGCAACATCACTTCGGAGATCCATACTTTGTAAGGGGTTTTATTTAACTGCCATGGCAGTGTCTTACGACCATGAAGGTGATACCAGTCAACCACTTGGTTAGCAAACCAAGTTGACTCCTTATTGCTTAAATTCAAAATAACATCTTTACTTGCTGAAGCTCATTGCGGCTCAGTCTATTGCAGTTAGTTAGGCCAAGCAAGTGAAAACCCAGCATCGAGGCGTGTTACCCTTACAGGATTAAATAAGAGTTAATATAAGTGTTAATCCGTCCTTAAATAGAGCAAAAGCGCTTCGCATATTTATTCGCGTAATTAACAGCGACACAGCGCTTTTGCCAATTATGCCCCCTCTCCACGTCATAAACTCCGCCATGCCTCAATATCAAATTCACTACAGCAAAATTAATCTCGAAAGATAAACAGGTCCTAACTATTGTACTCAAGGCGCTGGTCAGGGATAATACGCACCCTTTTTCTATAGTCCGTGTTTTTATCAGGCCAAATTATATGAATGACTCAAGTAACCCTAACCTCGAGCAAGCAAAGCAAGAGGGTAAATATATCCGCACTATTCGTAGTTTCGTTAAGCGCGAAGGTCGCCTAACTAAAGGCCAAGCAGCCGCCATCGAAAAGTGTTGGCCAACAATGGGCCTTGAGCATAAAAACGGCATGCTCGACCTGAAAGACGTCTTTGGTAACGATAACGATATCGTATTAGAAATCGGCTTTGGTATGGGTAAATCACTTGTTGAAATGGCTAAAAATGCCCCTGAGTTAAACTTTATTGGTATCGAAGTACATCGCCCAGGTGTGGGTGCATGTTTAATGGATGCCGATGAAGCGGGTATTACCAATCTACGTGTATTTGAGCACGATGCTATTGAAGTGTTGGCTGACTGTATTGCCGATGAAAGCTTATCTAAGCTGCAACTGTTTTTCCCTGATCCATGGCATAAAAAGCGTCACCACAAGCGTCGTATCGTGCAACCTGAATTTGCACAAAAACTACGTAGCAAGTTAAAAATAGGTGGGGTTTTCCATATGGCAACAGACTGGGAAAATTACGCAGAACACATGCTAGAAGTTATGCAAGTTGCAGAAGGTTACAAAAACCAATCTGAAACAAACGATTATGTTCCTCGCCCTGATTCTCGCCCGTTGACTAAATTTGAGCAACGCGGTCACCGTTTAGGTCACGGTGTATGGGATTTAATGTTTGAACGTACGAAGTAACATAAGGTAAAGCCAGAATGAGTAAGTTAACCAACCCCAGTTTATTATTACTTCGCAACGACGAAGAGTTAGTTGGGCAATCCATTTTAGTGGTTAACTTTGAACAAGATGGCTTTTTACGAGAGCTAAAAGCATTAAACCCAAATGCGGCCATAACTGCATTTAGCTATAACCACGCAAATGCACAGTATGCCAGTAAAATTAATGGCATACGCGCGGTGGTTGATCACACTATTCCTGAAGGGAATTACGACTTAGTTATCTATTACTACCCTAAAGCGAAGCCTGAAGCTTTAATGTGTCTTGATAATATTCGCGCTATTTGTAAAGAAGATGCACAGCTTCTTATTGTTGGTGAAAACAAAGGTGGCGTTAAGTCAGCAGAAAAACAGCTTAAGGATTTATGTGGTTTTAGTAACAAAATCGATAGCGCCAAACACTGTATTCTATACCTTTTTTCTGAGCTGACATTAAACGATAGTTTTGATATCAGCCGTTACCACAAGCCATTTCAAGTTAAAGCGGGCGATCTTGAATTTACCGCTATCAGTGTACCGGGGGTATTTAACCATGGCGCACTCGATGTAGGGACCGCTGTGTTATTAAATAACGCCCCTAATATCAGTAAAGGTAAAGTACTCGATTTTGCCTGTGGGGCCGGTGTAATTGCCGCCTATTTAGGTATTAAACACCCTGACCTTGTGTTTACTTGCAGTGATGTCAGCGCACTTGCAACCTATGCAACCACACAGACTCTTGCGTTAAACAATTTACAAGGTGACGCAATATTAAGTGATGGTCTTGAAAGTATTGATGGTAAATTTGATTTAATAATCAGTAATCCACCTTTTCATACCGGCATTGCGACCGACTACACAATTGCTGAAGCGTTTTTAGCTAATGCAAAACAACACCTTACTAAACAGGGTAAGCTTACAATCGTCGCGAACAGCTTTTTGAAATACCCTCCTATTCTTGAAGCACAATTTGGTCAATACACAACTGACTTCAAAAATACTAAGTTTTCAGTTTACTCAGCGGCTTAGTTTTCGTTAATTAATATTGGTTGTTGAAATATTTTTCTTATTATTTAGTTACTTTTTGTTGTCTTTGCTAGACTAAGAAGTTACTAATAATACTAAAAAGATTGGCTTTAGACAGCGCATGTCAATATTCTCTGCACAAACAAGTATTCGCAAAGCTTTAACTAACGCAGTAATGTTAGTTACCGCACTCTGTTTGTCGCTATCTATTTCTATTTCGACCTACCTTGATGTAAAAGAGCAAAAATCACTCATCATCGATAAGATTACTATTTTATCTAAAATTGTCGCATACAACGCACAAGTTACCGTGCTATTCGACGATAACGAAACAGAAACTGAGCGCTTAAAATCATTTGAGTCAGTGCCTTTAATAAAAAACATTCATATTTACTCTATTGACGAGCTTTCTAATGAACCGGTTTTTTTCAGTAGCTTTAACGCCAGCAAAACACCGCCCGTTCCAATTAAAGTAGGTAGTATTAATGACTTATTAGTACCTAATGTTAAAGATAAGGTTATTGAGCTTGTTACCCCTATCGTTTACGAGGGGAACACCATTGGCTATGTGTATATTCGCGGTGGTCTAGACCGATTAAATGAATACATTAATCATAAAATTATGATTGATATCCTACTGACGCTGTTCGTACTGGTATTAGTGTTTTTTGTTGCGCGAAGTATTCAAAAGCGTATTGCAAACCCCATTGATGAGCTGAGTGTGTTACTGCAAGACGTTTCTAAAAATCATAATTATGAAACGCGCGCGCAAAAAACCAATATTGATGAAATAAATCAACTCGCGGGCAGCTTAAACATCATGCTTGCGCGCACTCAAAAACAAATTGAGCGCCATGAAAAAGACAAACAAGAGATAAAACAACTCAACCAAAGCCTTGAAGAAAAAGTAAATCAGCGAACCATTGCCCTTCGTGAAGCAAACCAAGAGCTACTCAACACCCTTGAGCGAATGCATCAATATCAAAACCAAATCGTTGAAAACGAAAAAATGGCTTCGTTGGGCCAAATGGTTGCAGGGGTCGCACACGAAGTTAACACCCCAATTGGTCTGGGGATCACCGGGTCGACGCTGTTGCGTGACAAGCTGGCTGAAATCAATACGCTGTTTGAACAAAAAACCTTAACATCGGCACATTTAAAACGCTTTATAGATGATGGCATTGAAAACCTCGACTTAATTTATCGTAACCTCAACCGCGCTGCCGAACTGGTGTCGAGCTTCAAAAAGGTGGCTGTAAACCAAGATGGCGAAATGACTTCTCTGGTTAACTTACATAACCTATTAAGTGATGTTGTGCTCTCAATGCGTTCAGAAATTGAATACCGCAGCCCTAAAGTAAACATTAATTGCAGTCACGACATTAGCATCGAAACAAAGTCAGGGCCGCTGCAACAGATCTTACAACAACTGTTAAGTAACTCCGTGATACACGCTTTTACTGACAATCAAAATAACGAAATAACCTTTGACGTTGAGCGTAATGAGAGCAGCTTAGTCATTCATTATTTCGACAATGGCGTTGGGGTAGACAAATCGATTAAAAAACGAATTTTTGACCCCTTTGTTACCACCAAACGTGGCGAAGGTGGAAGTGGTCTAGGCATGCACCTCGTTTATAATTTAGTTACCCAAGCATTAGGGGGCAGCATTATTTACGATGAGCTAAGTAATGAAGGCGCTCACTTTATTATTACTCTGCCATTGAACGAAGGTGCAGTTTAATGAGAGCGCTCTTTTATCTATTTGTATTAGTGCTTATAACATACCCCGCGCAGGCTAAGTCACCTGACCAAGTAAAATCGGCATTTTTATTTCAAATTGCGAAGTTTGTTGAGTTCACACATGATGACACTGCACGCCCTGTGTCATTTTGTTTTTACAGTTTAAATAGTGGTCCTGGTGCATTTATGAAGGACCGAGATGAACTGCAAATTAACAACAAACCAATTAATGTGATATTAGTTAAAAAAACTCAGCAAATTTCTGAACTTTCTCAACTTTGTGATATCACATACATTGATGAAACATTAGAAAATGATATACTTCCACTTTGGACCGATACAATTTCATTGGATACTTTAACAATAGGTGAAAGTATCAGTTTTTTAGAAAACGGCGGCATAGCCTCTCTGGTTCAAGAAGGGAATAAAATCCGACTGTATATCAATAAGCAGCACGTATTGCAGCAGAACTTTAAAGTGCAATCTCGATTGTTAGCTATGGCTAAGTTTTATCCAAATTGATTTTACTTGTTAACAATTGGATCTACTCCTATAATCTCTAGTATTCGGTTTTGCTTGATAATACCGAATTTTTGTAAATAAAATTTCCGAAAAGGTTAATATACAATGCAAACGCCAGTCATTCTGATCGTAGAGGATGAAGACGTAACTCGACTAAACCTCGTTAGTTTATTTGAAGCTGAAGGTTACAAAGTTATTGAAGCCATTGATGGCGATGATATGCATGACAAGCTTACAAATAATGATGATGTGAACCTTGTAGTTATGGACATCAACCTACCAGGTAAAAACGGGTTAATCTTAGCTCGTGAATTACGTCAAAAACGCAATGTTGGCCTGATTTTCTTAACAGGTCGTGACAACGACGTTGACCGTATTCTAGGTCTTGAAATTGGTGCAGATGATTACATCACTAAGCCGTTCAACCCTCGCGAACTAACGATTCGTGCGCGCAACCTAATCTCTCGTACAGCGTTAGGTGGCGAAGAAGCTAATATCGAAACAAATGGTGTTATTACATTTAACGGTTGGGAACTTGATGAAAACAGCCGTTGTTTAACATCACCAAGTGGCGATGCTAAACGTCTGCCTAAAGGTGAATACCGTGCGTTACGCTTAATGCTTGATTCTCCTGGCCGTATCTTTAGCCGTGAGCAACTTATTAAGCATATGACTGGCCGCGAGCTACGTGCTAACGACCGTACAGTTGATGTAACAATTCGTCGTATTAGAAAACACTTTGAAAGCGATAACAGCACATCTGAGCTTATCAGCACCATCCATGGTGAAGGCTACCGCTTCATTGGTAAAATTGACAACTAATTAGAACTAATCTTCTAACTGTTGTAAAAATAATTGGAGGGCTTCATGCCCTTCATTTATTTTATCTGCTAAAACACTTAACCACTCTTGCAGTTCTTCTGCACTCTCATCAAGCGCACCGTGTTCCATCTTTTTAGCATGTAATTGCACATCGTTTAAACCAACAGAACCTGCAGCACCTTTTAGCTTATGGGCTACCGATTTATATTCTTCTCTGTCGTCTATAGCCAGAGCATCGGCTAATTCTGTTTGATACTGCGGGTTAAGCTTAGCAAATAACGCAGCGCTGCGTTTAAACACCTCTAACCCCATAGAGCCAACAAAATCTTCAATGGTTTCAATGTCGAGTAATTCTACTTTGATACCGGAAAGATCTTTCGGCTTAGCGGCTTTAACAGATGCAGAGTCAGGTACTTTTTGCTGTTTAATATCAAATAGCTCACCCAGCATTTTATCAAGCTTCGTGGTGTTAATTGGTTTTGCTAATGCACCTTGAATACTTATACCTGCGAGCTCCTCTTCGGCGCTTCTTACGTTGGCGGTAAGGGCGACTATCGGTAAGTTATCAAAATGCTCATCATAACGAATTTGCCTTGCTACTTCATCACCATTAATGTCGGGTAATTGCATATCTAATAGCACTAAGTCTAAATCATCCTCGGTGTAAACAAACGACAGCGCATCTTCACCGGTTTCAGCCCAAATAACTTCGTGACCACGCTGCTCTAACAGGTTAGTTGCTATTTCAGCATTTAATGGCACATCTTCAACTAACAAAATGTTTAAGCTGCGAACTGCATAGCTTTGCTCGGTTGGCGCAATACAAAGTTTAAGGGGGATTTCTACCACGAATACACTGCCCTCGCCCTCTGTGCTGCTAACATGTATTTCACCTTTCATGGCACTAACCAACGCTTTAGTTACGGCTAAACCAATTCCCGAGCCAATTGCGTTGGTGCCATTTATATCTGGCGCTTTATAATACATGTCAAAAATACGGTGTAGCTGCTCTTGAGGGATCCCTTGTCCTGTATCACTCACTCGCATTACTAACCAAGGCCCATCAGGGCGATTTTCACGGCGGCATTCGAGTTCTACATGACCTTGCTGGGTAAATTTCACCGCATTATTAATAAGGTTCCAAACAACTTGGCGAAGGCGGGTCGGATCTAAAGACGCATACACATCAAGCGTGCCTTTACGCTTGATATTAAAGTCGAGGCCTTTTTGTTCAGCAATTAAACCCGCAAAGTTCACAACATCATTAATAAAGTCTGCAACATTCACTGAATCGGCTACAATATCAAGTTGCTCACGGTCAATTTTATCTAAATCTATAATATCATTGAAGATATTACCCAGCGTTTCAGCACTTGAGAACACCGTATTACACCAGCTTCGTTGCTGCTTATCGAGCTCAGTATCGAGTAGCATGCGGGTTAAACCAACAATGCCATTAAGTGGGGTTCTTAATTCATGGCTCAGAGTAGCAATGAATTTCCCTTTATCTTTGTAGGCTGCCTCTAGCGCTTGAGCAGCTTCTTTACGGCTGGTGATATCACGACCGAACGCAAGTAAGCCTATGTATTCACCTTTTTCATTAATAAACGGCAATTTACGCATTTCAAACCAACGTTTCTCCCCTGCTACAGGGTATTCAACGTCTAAAGTGAGTGCTTGATGAGTCTGCGACACTTTTTTGTCGGTGCGTAATACTTCAGGTAGATAATCGCTTGGGTAAATTTCTTCGACACTTTTGCCAATCAGGTCTTCGCTACTTTTACCAATCACCTCTTCAAACATTTTATTACACCCAGCGAACACACCATTGTTATCACGGTAGTAGAATAAATCGGGTGAGGAGTCGACAATAGAGCGAAGTAACATGCCCTGTTGTGCTAACTCTTGTTGTGTTTTCTTACGCTCGGCAATTTCTCGTCTTAACTCTTCAATTGCTCGGTGCTTGGCATGAAACGCCATTTTACGTTCGTCAATTTCTTCATTAAGGCGACTAATATTGTCTTTTAACGTTTGGTTTAAGAGCTTTTCTTGTTTGGTTGCACTGTCTAAGTAACTGTATGACGCTTCTAACTGACGAATAGAATTTAACAATACAGAAATTAAAATTGGCGATACGACAGCCGTAAAAAACATTACAGCCAATACATCAACTAAGGTTACGGTTCCAACTGCCACGTAGTAAAACATACACGACAATATTAAAGACATAACCAATAACAGGGCATAGCAAGCTGCGGCGGTTTTGAATTCACCGTATTTTGATATAAAGCTTGAGAGTGTGCGAGCCCACGGACTCAAAGAAGAATCAATCATAGATAAAGCTTAGGCACATAATCTAAAAAAAACAGCATAGCTAATTTTATCACTATTCCTTATGAAATATTCATATTGTGCGATAAACACAGAATTTTTTCATCAACGCCGCGTTTTTTATATTTTTTCATGTAAAATACCGCGCTTTAATAATTGCAAAGAATGAGTATTACCATGCAGACCACGATGCCAGATATTGCTGATACGGCTCCCGCCTTACGAACAGGAAAATTAGACTGGGTTGGCATGGGCGAAATTGAACTTCCTTTCATTTTTGAATCTCGCAATATTGCCCCTGTAAATGTAGTTGCTAAAGCACGCGCATTTGTAAATTTACATAAAGAAGATGCGAAAGGCATTCACATGTCGCGCTTATTTTTAGCACTCGATACCTTATCAACTGAACAGCAAGTGAACCCACAAACACTTGCTCAGGCACTTGATACCTTTATTAGTAGCCATGATGATTTAAGTGACCAAGCACAAATTGAATTTAAGTTTGAGCTTCCATTGCGTCGTGAGTCTTTGTTGAGTGGCAAAGTGGGTTGGAAAAACTACCCAATCCACCTAATAGCCAAAATTAATCAAGGTGTATTAAGCTTTGAGCTAATGGTTGATGTCACTTACTCATCGACTTGCCCATGCTCAGCTGCACTCGCAAGGCAATTAATTCAACATGCATTTGATGAAAAATTTGCAGAGCAACAAATTGATAAACAAATGGTTTTAAACTGGCTGGGCACAACAGAAGGGATTGTCGCCACACCCCACTCTCAGCGATCAATTGCAAATGTGAAAGTGAAGCTTGATAACGCTCTCACCAGCTTTGATGTGGTTGGCTTAATAGATGCATTAGAAGGTGAATTAAAAACCCCTGTGCAAGCGGCAGTTAAACGTGAAGACGAGCAAGAATTTGCACGTTTAAATGGCCAAAACCTGATGTTCTGTGAAGACGCCGCTCGTAAAATCAAAGGGCTGTTAGAAGAGCAAGAGTATGCCGATTACTGGTTGCAAATCAACCACTACGAATCACTTCATGCGCATGATGCTGTTGCAATTGCCGTAAAAGGAGTTGCTGGCGGTTATACTGCTTAAATAATTTGGTAACTCCCGACACTTAGGCACACATATTGCTTTTATATTTCAGTGTCAATTTGTTGTTGTGGAGTTACCTTATGGAATTCGCTTTATTATCAATTTTAGTTTTAGTCGTAGTGGCTTCTGTTGTTGCGTCAAAGTTCAGCGATGATGGCGGAAACCCGTACCCTTTCACTCGTAAACAAAGTGTTTTTACTCAAGTTGAAAGTGCTTTTTTAAACCTTCTTGAACGTGCCGTTGGCGATCAATACAAAATTGTAAGCCGCGTAAAACTAATCGATTTAATTGACTGCAAGCAAGGCTTATCTGTTAAAGCAAAGCGAGCAGCCATGACGAAGGCAAAAGGTAAGCAATTAGATTATGTGCTTATCGATAAAGAAAAGCTAACAATCGTTGCAGCGGTTGATTTAGTAAATAATACCAACAAAGACGGTCATAAAGCACAGCGAGATTGGTTTGTTAGTGGCGCATTAGAAGCGGCTGGCATTCCTCATATTCGTATGAAGGTGAAATCGGGTTATCAACCAAGGGAAGTCCGTGATGCGATTATGTTTAAGCTAGGGAAACCTGCAGCAGCGCCGATAAGACCAACACGCAACCGTGTTACAAAGCCTGCAGTATTGTCGCCATCTCAAGCAAAAGCTCATACGAGCTCTACCGCACTTGCTGAAATATAAGTTGTCATAATAGTGGCAAAAGCAGACTTTCGGGTCTGCTTTTTTGTTTGTTTTATACATTTTTAGGTATAATCATCCTATTCAATCTAAGGAATCAAATATTATGCACGTTGGTATTATTGGCGCGATGGAGCCAGAAGTAAAAATTTTACGCGAAGCAATGGCAAACCCAAGCACGATGACAAAAGCAGGGTTTACATTCTACACAGGCGAATTAGCAGGTAATAAAGTAACACTTGTTCAGTCTGGTATCGGTAAAGTGGCGTCTGCGGTAGCGACCACGTTACTCATTGATAACTTTACACCTGATTGTGTGATCAACACCGGTTCTGCGGGTGGCTTTGAACCGTCATTAAATGTGGGTGATGTGGTTATTTCATCTGAAGTGCGTCACCACGATGTTGATGTTACTGCGTTTGGTTACGAAATCGGTCAAGTACCACAAATGCCTGCTGGTTTTGCAGCTCACCCAAAACTGATTGAAGCTGCAGAACAAAGCGTTAGCCAAATCAGTGATGTTAAGACCATGATTGGCCTAATTTGTACTGGCGACTCGTTTATGTGTGACCCGGTACGTATAGAAAAAACACGTGCTGAATTTCCAACAATGCTTGCCGTAGAAATGGAAGGCGCTGCAATTGCTCAAGCTTGCCACGTACTTGAAACGCCGTTTGTGGTTATTCGTTCTATGTCAGATATAGCGGGTAAAGAATCACCGCAGTCATTTGAAGAGTACATTGAAACAGCATCAATTAATTCATCAAAAATGGTTGTGGCCCTATTAGAAAAACTGACCTCGGTGAGTTTATAAGGTGATTACACATTTTGTTCAAACCCATTTGGACATTATTGTATTTTTTATAGCGCTCCTTGCTGAGCGCTTTTTCCCCTTAGTTAGCTGGTATCACCCCAACACTTTTTTAAGCATTATATTCGCAGCCTTGGGAGAGCGTTTATATAACCGTTCAAACCCCACGAGTTATCAATATCTTGCCTCTACCCTTGCCTTTACTTTGACCGTTTTAGTGATTGTCGTTCTTGTTGTATTGTTCTTAGAGTTTGCTTTCTACCCCGAGTTACTGAATGGCTTAATCTTATATTTACTGCTAAGTAGCCGCTTACAAGAAAAGAAGTCGCTGCGTATTGCTAGACTCATAAAACAAAATCAAAAAGCTATCGCAAAAGAGCTACTATCGAGTTTGGTTGCACGTGATGTGTCACGACTTTCATCGCCAGGTATCTGTAAAGCCACCATGGAGTCATTGGTGCTGCAAAGTGCGAGGCATTATTTTGCCGTTATATTCTTTTATTTAATCGGCGGGCCTATTAGCGCAATCGTTTATCGTTTATTAACGCTTATTCACCAATCATGGCGTAAAAAGCAACAGCCAAATAGTCCATTTTTAAAACCTATCGCAAAGCTGTTATTTGTCCTTGAGTGGCTACCCACTCGATTAGTTGCCATCACGATTGCGGCAACCAATGCCAGTAAACACAGTATTCATTATATTAAATACTACGGTAGACATTTTTATCAAACGAATACAGGCTGGTTATTAAGTGTGACCTCAGCAGCCTTACACGTACAACTTGGCGGCCCCGCACTTTATCAAGGCGAACGTTACAATAAAATGCGTGTAGGCACCGAACGATTACCCACTGCCGATGATATTCCTGTGCTTATAAACCGTTTAAATCAAGCAAAAGCATTCTGGCTGCTATCAATCGTTGCAATCGAAATAGCCACACTATTGCTCGTTAACTAATTGCGACAAAAAAACCAGCCGAAGCTTAATGCCAGTCAGTTAAGAGCTGACTGGCATTTTCTTTTGTAAGGATACTTATTTGGTTTCCTTCTTATCACCCTTGGATAATGCCTGTCTGGTAGCCTATCGGGTAAGATAAACAACCTAAGTGTTGTCAGTAACTCATCATAATGAACAGGTAACTTACTTGCACTATGTATTGGCGTAAACATGAAGAAAGCGATTACCTGCCGCATAGATTGGCTAAAGCTTAATTGAGTAGGCAAGATATCTTCTTCTTTAGTTGCATCAAGCATGATTATGCGTATTAAGTTGTAAGCGAGTA
>NZ_JAJJZF010000025.1:0-66540 GCF_020966275.1 Pseudoalteromonas sp. MB41
TCGCTTACAACTTAATACGCATAATCATGCTTGATGCAACTAAAGAAGAAGATATCTTGCCTACTCAATTAAGCTTTAGCCAATCTATGCGGCAGGTAATCGCTTTCTTCATGTTTACGCCAATACATAGTGCAAGTAAGTTACCTGTTCATTATGATGAGTTACTGAAAACACTTAGGTTGTTTATCTTACCCGATAGGCTACCAGACAGGCATTATCCAAGGGTGATAAGAAGGAAACCAAATAAGTATCCTTACAAAAGAAAATGCCAGTCAGCTCTTAACTGACTGGCATTACGCCAACGGGCGTGCTTTTTACTGCCTTATTAATACACGCTTATTTTTGGCAATTTGCACAAAACACGGTACTTCTTTGGCCTAATCTAATTTCTTTTAACGGCTCTTTACAGGTAACGCACGGCTCACCTTTGCGGCCATACACCAATAATTGCTGAGCAAAATAACCCGGTTTACCATCACTTTGCGCAAAATCTTTTAACGTCGTGCCGCCTTGAGTAATCGCCGCAGCTAGTGTGTCTTTAATTATAGGCACTAATTGTTGATAACGTTTTAAGGATACCTTTCCCGCTTCACGTTTGGGGTGGATCCCCGCTTTAAATAGCGACTCATTGGCGTAGATATTCCCCACACCAACAACCACGGCATTATCCATAATAAATTGCTTAACCGGTACTTTCTTGTTTCTTGATTGCTCGTAAACACGCTCAGCAAAAAAATCATCAGTAAGAGGTTCTGGGCCTAGCTTGGTCAGTAAAGTATGGCACTCGCCAGGTGCTTGCCATAAACATGCCCCAAAGCGGCGCGCATCATTTAGCCTAAGCGCTTTTCCAGACTCTAAAACAAACTCGATATGGTCATGTTTTTTAAGTGGTTCATCGGCATTCACAACGCGTAAATTGCCTGACATTCCCAAATGTAATATGACACTTCCACGCTCACAACCCAGTAATAAATACTTTGCTCTGCGTTCAATCGAGTTAACTTTAAGACCTTGTAACTGATATACATCATCAGGCACTGGCCAGCGCATGCTGGCATTATGAATATTCACTTTAGTCACTACGTGGTCGAGCACATGCGGAGTAATCCCCAACCGACTTACTTCAACTTCTGGTAATTCAGGCATCTGTCATTCTCTTAAACGGATATAACGGAAATAACTGAGCGGCATCGGCGTGTTCAAGCGCAAATACACGCTGTAACCGCTTATCGAGTAGGTAGTAATTTCCTTCAATGGTATAAAGTTGATACACCGCAGGTAATTGCTCACCCGCTAACCACACTGAAGCAACATAGTTCGCTGATGTCTTCGAAAGCTTACTTACAGGTATACTTGCAAGATTGAGCTGTTGATGCTGCCACAGCTCAACTAATTGCTCTAACGCTTGCTCATCCCCGTGCCATGTTGTTTCTTGTAAGTTTTGACTACGCCAAGAAGTGCCAATTCGCTCAATTTTAAGTTCGGGAAATGCCATCGCCAAAATAAAACTTTGTTCAGGTAGCAGCGCGTGCATGCCGTCCTCTGCAGGTTGAGTATTGAGCTTTTTATGTAAACCATTGAAGAAAAAAATCATCAATAGCATTGAAATAATGACCACATTATTCCACGCTTTTCTGCTCAATCGCATGTGTATCTTCCTCTACTTTCAATACGTTAAAGTGTAACTAAAATTCTGGTTAATTGGCAGTTGTAATTGATCAACAAAATTTCATGTCTGTTATGTATCAATCTGTAGAGACTTTGCTAAAATATCTGCCAAATTTAAAGGAGTTCCGTCAATGTCAATGTATGTAGTGGGCCATAAGATCCCTGATTCAGATTCAATTTGCGGTGCAATTGCGCTTGCTTACTTAAAAAACCAAATCAATGAACCGGCCATTCCAACGCGTTTAGGTGAAATATCACCTGAAACACAATTTATCTTAGATAAATTTGGCTTCGAAGCACCTGAGCTTAAACTTAGCTACGCAGGTGAAGACGTTTATATCGTTGACCATACAGAAAAAACACAAGCACCTGATGACATCGACGAAGCACGCGTTGTAGGTGTAGTCGATCACCACAAATTAGGCGACTTAACATCATCAACACCTCTTGAGTGTTGGATTCGCCCGGTGGGTTGCTCAAATACCATTATTAAAATGATGTATGATTTTTACAATGTAGAAATCCCGAAAGACATCGCGGGCATCATGTTATGCGCTATTTTAAGCGACACCGTTATCTTTAAATCACCAACATGCACCACTGCTGATATTAAGTGTGTTGAAGCACTTGCTGACATTGCCGGTATCGAAGATTTCAAAGAACTTGGCATGGAAATGTTCAAAGTAAAATCTGCAGTAGAAGGCACGCCAGCTCGCGACCTAGTTATGCGTGATTTTAAAGACTTCAACATGAACGGCAAGCTAGTCGGTATTGGTCAACTAGAAGTCATTGACCTTGCTGTTTTTGATGAGATCAAAGCAGACCTTGAAGCTGACATCGTGAAGCTAAAAGAAGAAGGCGGCCGTCACTCAGTATTACTACTATTAACAGATATCATGAAAGAAGGCTCACAAATGCTGATAAGCTCTGATGACGTTGCTGTTATTGAAGCGGCATATGATGTTAAATCTGAGAATAGCAAAGTATGGTTAGATGGTGTATTAAGCCGTAAAAAGCAAGTTGTACCGCCACTACAAGACGCATTCGCAAAAATCTAATTGTCATTCGCGGTGCCGAATATAGATATGCAAAAGCCGATATTATATCGGCTTTTTTATTGTCGAACGCAAAGATTAAAGCTGCGTCGCATTACGCTGACGTAATACTTCAAATAAGCAAATACCGGTCGCAACCGATACATTTAAACTTGATACCGTGCCTGCCATGGGTATTTTAACGAGTAGGTCGCAGTGCTCGCGAGTTAGACGACGCATACCGTCACCTTCGGCTCCCATCACTATGGCCATAGGACCTGTTAAGTTAGCATCAAATAATTCGGTGTCAGTTTCACCCGCTGTGCCAACAACCCACACACCTGCGTCTTTAATTTCACGTAATGTGCGTGCAAGGTTTGTCACTTGTACTAAAGGCACTGTTTCAGCGGCACCACAGGCTACCTTACGTGCTGTGCCATTAAGCTTTGCAGACTTATCTTTAGGCACAATAATCGCGTGTACGCCTGCTGCATCCGCACTGCGTAAACACGCACCTAAATTATGCGGATCGGTTATGCCATCTAACACTAACAAGAAAGGCGTGTCTTCGCGGGCAATGATTTCGTCGAGATCTTTTTCATTGTACATTCGCGCTGCTTTCACGTTAGCAATGATCCCTTGGTGCTGTTCACCATTGGCTTTGTTATCAAGTGCTTTGCGCTGCATAAATTGCACTGAAATACCGAACTTACGAGCTTCATCAATAATCGGGTTTAAACGCTTATCTTCACGCCCTTTTAGCGCATAAATTTCTAAAAAGCGCTCAGGCTCTTTTGCTAAAATAGCTTCAACAGAGTGAAAACCAAAGATTAATTCATTACTCACGTATTATTTGCTCCTCAGCTAGTACGTTTTCGGGCGTTCTTGCCCGGTCTTTTTGCCTTTTTGGTGGCTTTTTTCTTGCTCTTCTTCTTACCTGCTTTTACAACATCCGCTTGTTTGCTGTTAGGTTTTTTACGCCCTTTTGCATGAGAAGACTTGCCACGCTTTGCATTATCTTTCTCTGAAGATTTAGGGTCTGAGCGACTATCATCCCCTTTTTTGCCAGGGATGTTCCCTGCTTTTAACTGTGCACGAATACTCGGTTTTGCAGGTGCACTTTGCGCACGGCGTCGCGCATAGCGGTCTTGCGGTACATCACCAGCAAACACTAAATTAATTCGACGCTCATCTAAGCTGACAGACGATACCTGAACCGTCACTTTATCGCCTAAGCGATGAACCGTATGAGTTTGCTCACCAATAAGACAGTGTTTTGCATTGTCATAATGGAAGTATTCATTGCCAAGATTCGTTACGTGGATCATGCCATCTATTTGTAAGTCGTCTATGCGAACAAATAAACCAAAGTTAGTGACCGATGAAATAACCCCGCCAAATTCATCGCCAACATGGTCTTGCATAAACTCACATTTAAGCCAATCGGCGACTTCACGGGTCGCATCATCTGCGCGACGTTCAGTGGTTGAACATTGCTCGCCTAAAATATCAACTTCATCATTACTGTAAGCATACTCGCCCGACGTTTGTTGGCCTTGTGCTTTTAAAACAGCTTTAATCGCACGGTGCACAACTAAATCAGGGTAACGGCGAATTGGCGATGTAAAATGCGCGTAAGCAGGTAACGCCAAACCAAAGTGCCCAATGTTGTCTGGTTGATACACAGCCTGTTTCATCGAACGTAATAACATGGTTTGAATTAACTCGGCTTCAGGACGGTCACCTAGTTTTGCAAGTACATGTGTTATTTCTTTTGGTGTCGGCTCATCTGACAATGTTGACTCAATGCCCAGTTCAGATAAAAAGTTTCTGAAAAAACCAAGCTTTTCAGCATCAGGTTCATCATGCACACGATAAAGTGCACTGGCCTCATGTTTTTCTAATAAACGAGCTGCCGATACATTCGCCAAAATCATGCATTCTTCAATGAGCTTATGCGCATCATTACGCACCACAGGGACGATTGATTCAATTTTTCGGTGAGCATCAAACACAAAACGCGTTTCTAGCGTTTCAAACTCAATTGCACCACGCTCTTGGCGAGCTGCTTTCAGTGCCATGTACATTTGATGTAAATTAGTTAAATGCGGCACCATTGGCGCGTATTCTTCGCACAGCCTTTCATCACCTTGCAAAATTGCATGCACTTTAGTGTAAGTAAAACGGGCATGTGAATTCATCACCGCTTCGTAAAACTTATAATTCTCTAAGGTGCCCTGCTCAGATACGGTCATCTCGGCAACCATACATAAGCGATCAACATTGGGGTTTAATGAACACAAACCATTTGACAACACCTTCGGCAACATGGGGATCACTTGCTCAGGAAAGTACACTGAATTACCGCGTTCTATCGCTTCTTTATTCAGTGGCGTGTTCATACCAACATAATGTGATACATCAGCAATCGCGACCCATAAACGCCAACCACCTGATGGTTTTCGCTCACAGTAAACGGCGTCATCAAAGTCTCGTGCATCTTCACCATCAATTGTTACTAATGGTAAATCACGTAAATCGACTCGGCCTTGCTTTGCTTGCTCATCAACAAATTCACCTAAATGGGCAACTTGCTTTTCAACGGCTTCAGGCCATACATGCGGAATATCATGGTTTCGAAGTGCTACTTCAATTTCCATACCGGGGGCTAAATGTTCACCCAATACTTCCGTTACTTTACCCACTGCATTCATGTGACGACTTGGGTTTTGCGTGATCTGAACTTGCACCATTTGATTATGACGCGCGCCATTCTCACTGCCAGGCAGTATCATGATATCTTGCGTGATTCGCGGGTCTTCGGCAACAACCACCGCAATGCCATGCTCAACAAAATAACGACCAACAATCGGGGCGCGCTCATTCGTTAACACTTTAATGATACGCGCGTCGCATTTACCACTGCCGCCTTTGCGATTGCCTTTAGCAAGCACAATGTCGCCATGCAGCACCATGTTCATCTGGTGTTTTGCGATAAACCAATCTTTATTTTCGCCTTCAACTTCTAAAAAGCCGAACCCATCACGATGGCCAACTACTTTGCCTTTCACAAGGCCTGATTCATCAATCAACGCGTAGCATTTAAATTTATTGAAATACAACTGACCGTCACGCTCCATAGCGCGCAAACGACGTTTAAACGCAATTTGGCGTTCAGTGTCATCCACGTGTAATTCGTCACAAAGTTGTGTGAAGTTTGCTGGTTTAGCGCGAGATTCTAAGTGAGTAAGTATAAACTCACGGCTAGGGACTGGGTTTTCGTACTTTTCTTGTTCTCGACTGAGATTGGGATCCTGTTTTGTCATTCACTATCTTGTTAGTTGGTTATGTTGTTATTTTAACCCATAACCACGCAATGAGACAGGCAAATGCTATGAAACTTTTAAGAAATTAACTAAATATGCCAAAAATAACACGTTGATATTCTTCGCAGTAAAGAGTCTGTGGTAATATTTTCTGAAAATAACAACAACCTAACAAATTTATATGGATATTAATTTAACCCACTACCTTGCAGCAATGGCGTACAACAGCGCATACATCGCTCTTTTTATCGCGATAATCGCACTCGCTAAGCTGTCGTATAACTTAGCAACCCCCTACAACACCACAAATCAGTTAACAGATAATGCCAATACAGCATTAGGTTTATCAATTGGTGGCTATTTGGGCGCTATTACGATTATTTATGGTTTTGTACTAGCAGGACCAAGCAAAGGTCTACTGACCGACTTAATTAATGTATCGCTGTATAGTGTACTCGGCATGGTGTTATTAACATGCTCACGCTTTCTAAATGATAAGTTACTGCTGCGTTTATTCTGCAACCAAGAACAGTTAATTAATCGACAAAATGAAGCCGTTGGCTTAGTACAAGCTGCTAATTACATGGCTGCAGCCTTAATCATTGGTGGCGCTTTAACAGGTGAAGGGACGTGGTTATCAGCCATTGTATTTTACGCACTCGGACAGCTTTTGCTGATCATGTTTGCTAAAGGCTATGATCACCTCACTGCTTTTGACCTGCATGAACAGCTTGAAAAAGGCAATAAAGCTGTAGCGATGAGCTTCTCAGGTACCATGTTAGCGTTAGCAATCATTCTGTGCCATGCCCTGCTTGGTGGCTTTCATACTTGGCAACAAAGTCTTAGTTTATTTTTTATTGATGCGTTGTTTGGCTTCTTAATCTTGCCGATCGTACGTTACTTGGTTGATAAAATTATCTTCAGTAAAATCTCTCTTGACCAAGCTATGCATGACAATAATACCGCTGTTGCCGTTATCGAAAGCAGCATCGCAATAAGTGTTGCAGTGATTATCACGATCGCTATTTAAGCTTATTGGAGTAAGGATGAACATCTATAAGCTGTTTACTATCGCGTCGATTGCTTTTTTAAGCTGTTTTTTGATACGCGCAGACCTTCAAGAGCCTCTGCAAAATGGCCAATATGGCAACTTCAAAGAATATTATGGCCAAGATAAGCCCTATTTATTTAATGTTCCTGAAGATGGCCAAATGATGCACAGCTATTTATTTTTACGCCAGATATCAGTGCAAATAACGAAAAAGTCTCGACCCTCGATGAGCCCAATGTGCTGCACTATTATTTAAAAGGCTGGAAACACTGGAACTAAACCAATGGATTAGCCCATAGGATGGTTTACAAAGCAAAGGATTACCGTTAAAAAGAGAGTTAAGCATAATAATAACAAGGGTCGCAATGCAGGCGCACAAACAAAGTCTTATGTACTTACACATTGCAGTGTTGCTATTTGGTGGAACTGCGTTGTTTGCCAAGCTCATTAACTTAAGTGCATTAGACATTACCGTATACAGAACAGGTATTGCCGGTTGTGCCTTATTGATCTTACTTTATATCCAAAAAAAGGCGATTAAACTCCACTCTCGCCGTGATTATCTTATTGCTCTATTACTCGGAGTGACTGTCGGTATTCATTGGTTAACCTATTTTGCAGGAATGCAATTAGCCGGTATTGCTGTTGGCATGATTGCCTTTTTTACTTACCCCGTGATCACTGTATTTTTAGAGCCTCTTTTTCATGGTCGTAAACCGCAACTGAAAGATATTATTAGCGCTGTAGTGGTGATGTTCGGTATTTACTTACTCATCCCAGATGCAAGCCTTGGGAATGATGTTACGCTTGGCATTGCGACCGGTATTTTATCAGCCTTCTTTTTTGCTTTTAGAAATATTATTCATAAGCGTTACTTTAGCCAATACGGTGGCCCACAGACCATGCTTTATCAAACGTGGATTGCCTGTATTATGCTGTGCGCCTTCCTTGAAGTACCGCCATTACAAGTTGATACAATTAATTGGCTGCTATTGATCACCGCTGGGGTTATTTTTACAGCAGCGCCGCATTCACTTTTTGCTGCAAGTTTACAACACTTATCAGCCTCAACGGCTGGATTAATTTCTTGCTTGCAACCGCTATACGGCACGTTTTTGGCTTTTTTAATTTTGCATGAGCAACCAACAATAAGCACAATTATGGGGGGCGTTTTGGTTATAAGCGCCGCTTTTTATGAAACATGGTCAGTGACTCGGAAACACACGCAATGATAAAAGTATTCGCTCACAGAGGTGCCAGTGGTACCTACCCAGAAAATACCAAAAGTGCCATATTAGCCGCTGTAGATTTGGCTGTTGACGGTATTGAAATCGACGTACAAAGCTGCCTTGATGATTATATGATTATTCATGACACATGGCTTGACCGGACCACATCAGGTCGCGGTAAAGTGAATGCCTGCAGCAAAGCCCAAATTCAACAGTTCGATGCAGGTAATGGCGAAATAGTGCCAACGCTACAGCAAGCGATTGATTGGGTTAATGATAAAACACTGCTCAATTTAGAACTCAAACATACCTTTTCACTTGATAAGTTTGTAGAGCTTATTGAATCAAACATTAGCACTGGAAAGTTATCAAGAGATAATCTTTTAGTCTCATCCTTTGATCATCATCAACTCATGTGGCTCAAGCAAAAGTTACCCTGGGTGAAGATTGGCGCGTTAACCGCATCAATTCCTATCAATTACAGTGAGTTTGCGCAAAAGCTGCATGCCTACAGCATTCATATTGATAAAAACTTTATAAACCATGAGTTTGTTGCCGATGCCAAACAACGCGGACTTAAAGTCTATGCGTATACGGTCGATAAGGTAGAAGATATCGAGTTAATGCTTGATTATGGCGTGGATGGAATTTTTACTAATTTCCCATGCCATACACAAATGACACTGCAGTCGCTGTGACTCAAAAAGAATAAGCTATACTGTGTCGAATAACGTGGAATTAAATAAGACTAAGAAACGCCCGACATGAATCAACATAACACCTCAATGAGTAGCTATATGCGCATTTATAATTTTATCGAACAAACTTTCTTTTACACCTTAACGCGTAAAATTGTCGGTAACTTGGGGTTTGTGTTTGCCTTTCAGGTCATTACTTTAATTTGGCTTTACAGTAGCTTATCTGAACAGCAAGCAAGCACAGGGCTATTCTGGCTCATGACACTCGTTATTGTTGGCAGTTTTATTTTCACACTTTTTTATATGCGTTTTTTAATTGTGCGGCCCGTACAGGCTATGCGCGATACTTTAGCGCAAATTAATCGTCATGATGCTGACTTATCGGCAAAACTCCCACACTTTACCTTTGATGAATTTCGCGATTTAAGCGAGCAATACAATACTTTTACATCTCACCTAAGCCAGCTACTGGCCACCACATACCAAAGTGCGCAAGCCAGTGCCGATAGTAGTTCAAAAATGACAGAATCGATGCAGCAAACAGCGAAGCTTAGCCATCAACAAATTACGTTTAGCCATACAATTACCGATGCAAGTAATCAAATTACGACAAGTTTAGAGCATATCTCTGCAAACACCGACAGTGTTCATACGGTTAACAGTGAGCACCTAAGTTTTGTACAACATTCAGCTGCGGAACTATCGACTCTGGTAAAAAAAGTGGCCATGATCAGCCAAATTCTCGGCAACTTTTCTGCGACCGTGTCGGGGTTAAAAGAAAACAGTGAAAATATTCGTGCTATTTTAAAAATGGTTGAAGAGTTTTCTGATCAAACAAATTTGTTAGCCTTAAATGCCGCCATTGAAGCTGCACGTGCCGGTGAAGCTGGACGAGGGTTTGCGGTTGTTGCTGATGAAGTTAGAACTCTTTCTGTAAAAGTGAACGATGCAACCCGTCAAATTAGCGACTTTATTAATCAAATGAATAGCTTGGTAAACGAAACAAATAAAGAGTCTGAGTTATTAATTAGCCATTCAAGTGAAGCTGAAACAGCCATTAGCAATACCTCAGCAGGGTTTAGCAACATGCTGAGTGAGTTTGAGCAAAATCAACAGCAGCTACAACAGATTGTTAGTGCTGTTCATTTACTAGAACAAACACAAACTCAAACACACCAAAGTGTCGAGCAAATTGTGGCGTTAGGTGAGCAAGCGAAACAGCAAATAGATGAATCCCTTGCTGATTGTGAGCAATCACATTTACTTAGCCAACAAACCCAACAACAGCTAAAGCGGTTTGTTTAATGGGCGCTGAAACGCTTTTAATTCTAAGCTTTCTATAACTATGATAAAGTAGCCATTCCTTGGCTACTTTTTTATTCACCGTGACAACACCTATCGATTACCAGCAACTCGCGCAGCAAATTAAGCAATGGGGTAAAGACCTTGGTTTTGCAGAAGTCGGGATCACCGATATTGATCTCACTCAGCACGAAGCCCAGCTTCAACGTTGGTTAGATTTGGGTTACCACGGCGACATGGAATACATGGCTGCGCATGGGATGAAACGTGCCCGTCCAGCAGAATTAGTGCCGGGTACTCAGCGTGTTATCTCGGTTAAAATGAACTACCTTCCACCCGATGCCAGCTTTGCTAAAAACCTCAAGCAAACCGAAAAAGCGTACATAAGTCGCTATGCGCTAGGTCGCGACTACCATAAGCTCATTCGTAATCGCCTCAAAAAATTAGGCCAAAAAATAGAACAACAAGTAGGTCAGCTAGGATTTCGCCCATTTGTGGACTCTGCGCCAGTCCTTGAACGACAATTAGCAGAAAAAGCAGGGTTAGGCTGGCGTGGAAAACACAGCCTTCTTATAAATAAAGAAGCGGGGTCGTGGTTTTTCTTAGGCGAGTTATTTGTTGATATTCCACTGCCTATCGATAACGAGAATACCTTTGAAGGCTGTGGCAAATGTGTGGCGTGTATGACTCTGTGCCCGACAGGTGCGATTGTTGAGCCGTATGTAGTCGATGCCCGTAAATGTATCTCTTATCTCACGATTGAGCTGCAAGGCCCTATTCCTGAAGAGTACCGTTCATTACTTGGTAACCGTGTGTATGGCTGTGATGACTGTCAACTCGTGTGTCCGTGGAATCGTTATGGACAAATAACCGATGAAGCCGACTTCCATCCTCGAACGCAATTAAAAGATCAAGACTTACTCACACTCTTTGCATGGGATGAAGCCACATTCCTAAAAAACACTGAAGGCAGCCCGATTCGTCGTATTGGCCATGAACGCTGGCAAAGAAATCTAGCGGTTGGACTTGGTAATGCTGACTATAGCGACACAATTATTATCGCGCTTAAAAAGGCGCTTCAAAGTGCAACGCCACTGGTCGCAGAGCACATAGAGTGGGCGCTTTCACAACAACAGAACAAGCGTCAGCTTAAATTACGTAAAACCGCACGTTTGATTCGTATTGTTGAAAAAGGTTTACCACGAGATGCTTAAAGCGCGGCCAGCACCGCGCGTACTCAATGAGTGTGTCATTGCTTTAATAAGACCGATAAATCGTTTTCAATCTCTTTAAATGCGGCCTTTACTCCCTGCACTGACTCTTCACGCGCTACTGAGTTTTGAATGGTTTCATCGACTTTCTGATAAATAAAGATCTCTTGGTCTTCGTCTAATCCCATTGTGGGTATTCGTTGTTCCAAATCCTCTTGTAACTGTTTAAACACCGCTTCGTTATTAATACGATTGTCATTCAAAAGCTCTATGAGCCCCTTAAACTTACTGTGTACTTTAGACACTGCGTCATTCAGTTGCTGTTGCTGTTTAACCAGTTCTTTTTTTGTAATTATCGCTTTAAGCTGCTGCTCGGTCACACTCACTAAAAAGCAAATGTGGTCACGAATACGGCCATGTTTATCGGGATCTTGTTCTGGCATATTCAAAATGAGTAAGCTAATCATTTCATAATTTACTAAAATTCGACTCGAAAACTCATGTAAACGGCCTTTGTTTTTAAGCATTTCAAATAGCTCAACAACAATGGGCGAACAAACACCTGACACTGAAAAGTGCTCTAGACCCGATGCTAAGCGAAATTCAACATTACTTTGTAAGTCAAATGCGCTTAAACAATGAAGTAATGCTTTACCCAACTCTTTTTCATCATCAATTAAACCGATATGCTCGATATAATTAACAATTTGGCCCATTTCACTACTATTAGCCATTGCATTAAAGGCTGTTGACGTGGCGTCTTCCACTTGTTGTTCAAGCATTTCTTTTTCGATCAGTACTTGGTTTAAGTGTTGTAGCTTGAGCTTTAATTCATCATGCCCAAAAGGTTTTACAATATAATCTTCAGCCCCTACAGAATACCCTTCCATACGCTCTTCAACCGTGCCTCTGGCCGACACAAACATAACGATTATTTTTTCTGTATTCGGGTTTTCTTTTAACTTTCGGCATACTTCATAACCACTCATTTGTGGCATGCTAACATCCAGCAAGATAACTTGTGGATCAAACGCTTCAACAACATCTAAACATTCTGGACCGCTGTTGACCATTTTCAGCTCAAAATCGAGTTCTTCGAGGATCTCTTCAATTATTTCTAAGTTAAATGGTTCATCATCGACGGCTAAAATTCGCTTCAAGGCCATGTCTAGTTCTTCCGTTTTGTTAATTAAGCTTCATAGTTTGCTCTTCAGTCGCTAAATGCTGAGACAAATCTATATTCAAAGGTAATCGCACTAAAATTGTAGCGCCCCCATATTCGTTGTTATGTGCGGAGATAGTGCCTTGGTGTAAACTCACAAACTCCCGACAAATAGCTAACCCAAGGCCTGTGCCTCCTGCGCCACTATTGGTTTTGCTACTTTGTTCAAACTTGGCAAATACTTTTTCAAGTTCACACTCTGGAATACCAATACCACGGTCAACAACCGCTACTTCAGCGATGTTATTTTGCACTGATAACTGAATATCTATCTCGCTGAACGGTTCACTGAATTTCAGCGCGTTTCCTAATAAATTGCGCATAATTTGATTGATCTGTTCTTCATCACAATCCAGAACGATATCTTGCCCAGTCTCCTGTAGACGAATCATTATATTTCGCTCAAGTGCTGTACCAGACACATCATCAATACTAGTTTTTATAATGTTGCCCAGATTGTGTTTTTGAGGGTTAAATGGAAACTTGCCAACATCCAATTTAGATAAGTCGAGTAGGTTATTAAGCAGCGATAACAACCGCTCTCCACTTTGCTCTATCCGCGATAAATACTTGTTTAACTTATCTTTATTTAGATCATCATTCGCAACTTTTTCAAGTCCAAAGCGTGCAAAACTTAAAATCGAATGCATAGGAGTTCTTAACTCATGAGACATATTAGCTAAAAACTCTGATTTACTCAGATTTGCGGCCTCGGCAACGTTTTTAGCATGCTCAAGTTGTGCCGTACGCGCTTTAACTTCTTCTTCGAGCATGTCTTTTGCTTCAAGCAGCAAGTCTTCTTTTTCTTTCAGGTGGGTAACATTTTTAAAGATAACCGCCAACGCAATTTCACCATGGTGATCTATTTCGTTAAACGAGCCTACGAGAGGAACCTCATTGCCGTTTTCTTTAAGCAGTCTTAAGTCACAGCTAAATTGACGATTTTTATTCAGGGTGCTTATTTTATCTTTAATACGGTTTATTGAAGGTGTATCAAAAAAGTCAAACACCGAGCAGTTTTCAAACTCTTTAAGCGGTTTTTCAAATAACAGTTCACAGGCATCATTGGTTTCAATAATTTTACCCGTGCGATCAAACAATATAATCGCATCAGGAGTGTGTTTAAAAATAACCCTTAACAGGCTGTCTTTTTCTATGAGGGCATCAACGGTATTTTGTAAACGCTCAACTAACTCTGCGTTGTGGCGTTTGAGTAGCTCCGTTTGCCATAATTTATGAACCGACTGTAATAGGCTATTATCATCAACGGGCTTAACCAGCACATCCTCCACCCCCTGGCGAATCGCTTCAATCATCGAAACCTGTTCAGGCTTTGAGGTGTACAGTAAACAACGGCTGTTAGGCTGCGTCCCTTTCAGCTTGTTAAACAACTCAAGTCCAGTGCCATCTTCAAAGGTAAAGTCGCTTATTAATAAATCAATGCTGTGTTGATTTATTATTTCAATAGCTGAAAGCTTACTCCCAGCTTTAAAGGTTTTAATGTGCGCGCCTTTTAAGTTTTGAGTAATTTTTTCTAATCGTTCTGGGAGATGGTCAACAACCAATACCGTGGGCAGCTTTAAGATGTTGTCACTACCCAGCTCTAACACCCCTTCTAATAAAGTGCTAATTTCTTTGTTTGCAAAAAATGGGTAAATAACCACTGAATTAGGCAGCAAGCGATTAATTTCACTGAAGTGCTCGAGTAAATCACTACGCTGTGCTTTGGGTGCAAGCAATAAAAAATTTTCTTGCGAAAACACCCCACTCAGTTTCTTTATAGTTTCTGTCGGCACACCATGAGAAGCCGCAACTAAATCAAATTCTTGAGTTAAAACAGTGTCATCTATCATCGAAAAGTGCAATAACTCGACTTTACAGCCAATGAGTTCCAATAACACTTTTACGCGCATTGCTAAAACACTATTACTATCGACAATTAATATTCTTCGCACAGTACACTAGGCTCAAATTAATGATAATTACCTAATTAGAGTAGTCGAAAAAAACAAAGTCACTAAATTTACACTGCTTTTTTTATTACTTTAAGATCTAAGTGCTTACCTAAAATAACGAGGCTATATGCTTTATCATCCATAATTGCAACTTCAGGCAGTTCTCCCCAAACCTGATAATCAAAACGATTAAACAGTTTAATGCTCGGCAGGTTATGACTAAAAATAAACGCTAGCAAAACTTTTATATTAAGCGTTTTGGCATGCTCCTCTGCAAACGAAAGCAACGTTTTGCCTAACCCCTGTCCCTGAGCGTTTGAGGTAATATATATACTAATTTCGACTGTGCCATCATACGCTGGACGCCCATAAAAAGATTTATAGCTGAGCCATGCAAGTACTTTCGCGTTTTGCTCATACACAAAAATCGGCCTTTGTTCTGTATGGGCTGCGAACCATGCTTGTCGCTCAGCCACCGTTACCTCTTCGGTATCTGCGGTTACCATACGCCCAGGAATTGTTTCGTTATAAATAGCGACAATCTGTGTTAAGTCGTGTTCTGTTGCTGTTCGAATAGTCATAAATAACTGAAATTAAATGATCACTTTCTCGCATATTAGCGTATATTCATCACAAATAACTAGCAGGAAATCATTATGAATAAATATGCTTTGTTACTCTGTGCAAGCCTTATGTCTACTCATCTTGCAGCAGAATCTCCCCCGTCAATTCAAGACCCAGTCGCAGAAACTCAATGTGATGACTTTACCAATGTAACGCTGCGTAAATTACGCTCAAAAGAAAGTGTTAATCTTTGCGAATTTAAAGGTAAGCCATTGCTCATAGTGAATACCGCAAGTAACTGTGGATTTACGCCACAGTTTGAGGGTTTAGAGGCAATTCATAAAGAATACAAAGACCGTGGTCTCGTTGTTCTTGGTTTCCCTTCTGATGACTTTTTCCAAGAAGAAGATGACGAAAAAGACACCGCAAAAGTATGCTACATTAATTACGGTGTTACCTTTACCATGTTCGCTACCAGCGCGGTGCGTGGTAGTGACGCAAACCCAATTTTTAAGCACCTAAACGAAGCAACAAGTTCACCTAATTGGAACTTTTACAAATATATTGTTTCGGCAGACCGTAAAACGGTTGAGCGTTTTAACAGTAAAACCAAACCAGAATCAAAAGCTATGCGTGACGCGATTGAAGCGCAGTTAGCTGCAAAATAAATTTAACCTTTCGTTCAGCAAATATTGAACTAAACTCATTATTTAATTTAGAAAAACACACAATGGGGAGTTATTATGGCAGTAGCCAGCGCAAGACATATACTCGTAGACAGTGAAGCACAATGTCTAGACCTTAAACAACAAATTGAACAAGGCGCAGACTTTGCAGAACTCGCACGTACTCACTCAAATTGTCCTTCAGGCCAAGATGGCGGTGCGTTAGGTGAATTTGGTCCGGGCATGATGGTTCCAGAATTCGATAAAGTTGTTTTTTCAGCGCCAATAAATCAAGTGCAAGGGCCTGTGCAAACTCAATTTGGTTATCATCTACTTGAAGTAACTAGCCGAACAGACTAACTTCATAATGAATCGTTAAAAGCCGCTTTCGCGGCTTTTTTTTTGATAGGAAACTAATCTATGAAACTGCTTGGTTCAACAACTTCACCGTATGTCCGCCGGATACGAATGTGGGCACTGAACAATGATATTGCGCTTGAGTTTATTAATTTAGATATTTTTTCACAGCAAGATAGACACACTATGATTGCACACAATCCCGCTCGAAAAGTTCCGGTATTAATTGATAATGGTTTTAGTGTATGCGATTCAAACTCAATTATTCGCTACTTATTAGAAAAATCAGATCAACCTTTATTGAGCTGGCAGCAAGAAAACCTTTTAACCATTATTAACGCCTGCAATGACTCGCTCGTTGAAATGCTACTGTGCCAGCGCTCAGGATTTGATACAAAAGACGATAAATTGTTCTTTAATTTACAAAATGAACGAATTGCTGAAACATTGCGCTATTTAAATAGTCATTTATCTGAGCCTGCATTTAAAAGCTGTGAATACCTCAACATCAGTTTATACTGCTTGCTAGATTGGATTTGCTTTCGTGAATTAACTGATTGGAGTCAACTCGAGAATTTAGCGGACTTTTATCAACAATTCTCAGCAAAAGCAGCTGTAAAACACACAGATCCACGAAATTAATGATAAGGGTTAAGCAAATGAGCGATATCGAAATAGAATCAGAATTAGTTAACTTTGTTGAAAAAGTACGTTTAAACGAGTCTATGTGGGCACTTGGTGCCGAAGATGGTGGTTTTGTTGTGTGTGAATCAAACCAATTTAGCGACACCGATGTGTTGTTGCTATGGGGCACAGAAGACGCTGCAAAAGCACAATGTAAAGACGAGTGGAATGACTATACACCGGTAGAAATTGGTTTAGACGAATTTTTAGATGAGTGGGTTGAAGACTTAAACGAGGATGATGCGCTCGTTGGTCTAAATTGGAACGACGACCAAGTATGCGTCGAAATAGAGCCTGTAGGTCTTGCTAAGGCCCTTTGCGACTAACTATATTGACAGCAAATGGTACTGTGGTTACAGAGTGCCATTTGCTGGAAACTTTACATTTCTCAGGTATACTCTTCAAGACATCTTTATTATCAAGGTATTAGGTTGAAGTCCCATCTCGGTCGTAGGCCCTTTTCGGCCATGGAGTTACATACCCTGTATACTGGTTACATCTTTAGTGATCAGCTTTTGCCCCGTGAACAAGCAAAACACTGGCATTTTTGGCTTCCTCTTTTTGCTTATTATACTGGCGCTTACAGTGATGAAATTGGCCATCTCACCCTAGATGATATTGTCACATTGTCAGATGTGCGTTGCTTTCACTTTCATACCCACGGCAAGATAAAGTCACGCTTTGTGCCGATTCATGATGCCTTATTCGCAGCAGGGCTTGACCCATACCTAGACTTTTTAAAAGCACAAGGGCATACCCGCTTAATGTTTGATTTACCTTCTAAGTCAGGACGTTACAGTGAAAAAGTCCGTATTTGGTTTTCTGGTGAAGGTGAACGAGCTGGTTATCTACAAAAATGTGCCATTCCCAATGTTGATCAACAAGGGATGAAAACGGCTATCAGCAGTTTAAGACTCAACTTTGAACAACAAGTGCGTATTCATGCAATACAAGCTAACAGTAAAGATGCGTTTAACTATTTAATGGGCTTTAAAGAGTTTTCAGGCTCTTTATTTAACGATATGTCGTTGCTTAACGGCATTCTACAAAATGTGAGACAAATTAATCCACAGTTGCACTGGCGACGCTTCATTGAACGCCATCATTAAATTGACAAACTTTGTTACTAACTAATTATTACTGTTCAATTTAAAACCTGATAGCATGGAAAACAGCACTCAAAGTCAGTGCCTTTCTAACAACAAAAAATCAGGGATACTTATGTTCTTAAAAAGCCTATTAACTGTGAGTGTTGCACTTGCGGTTAGCTCAGCCCATGCCAATGAATATGTAATAGAAAAACTAGCAAAACCTAGCTCACAACAGGTAGAGCTGACACTTGATCCTGCGAAAGACACTTTTTCTGGCCACACTGAAATTGCCATCGAAGTACTCAAAGCAACGAACTATATAGAATTAAACGGTATTGATTACGCGGTCAGTATGGCAAAAATTCTAGGTGACGAAAATTGTGACCTAAGTGCAGACATGCTGAAAACAGGCAAAGTAAAATTTTCGTGTGATGAAAAAATCCAACCTGGAAAGTATACGCTAATGGTTGATTTTACTGCGCCTTATAACCGCCAAAGTGTGGGCTTATATAAAACGCTTGATCAAGGTACTCCCTATTTATTTACTCAATTTGAAATGAGTGATGCACGCCGTGCCTTCCCTGTTTTTGACGAACCGAGTTATAAAATTCCATTTCAGTTAACGATTACTGCACCGACAACACAAAAAGTGTATGCCAACACGCCGGTATTAAAAACCACGGTCAATGGCGATATGACAACACACTATTTTGATAAAACGCCTCCTATTCCCTCTTATCTTGTAGCAATGGCGGTCGGTCCTTTTGAAGAGCTAGAAATTAAAGGCATGCCAATTCCTGGCAGAGTATTAACGCCACAAGGTAAGATTCATCTTGCGGATTACGCCAAAGAAAATATGCCTCGCGTTCTCAAAGCACTGGAAGATTACTTTGGTATCCCTTACGTTTATAAAAAATTAGACTCGGTTGCAGTGCCTGAGTTTCCATTCGGTGCAATGGAAAATGCTGGTCTTGTAACTTATCGTGAAGACATTCTATTAGTTGACTTAGCGACCGCGACTCGTAGCAAAAAAGAACGTAATGTATCAATCATTGCACACGAACTTGCACACCAATGGTACGGTAACCTTGTTACCATGAAGTGGTGGAATGATTTATGGCTAAATGAAGCATTTGCAAGCTGGATGGCGGCAAAAATTACGGCACAAATTAATCCTGAATTTGAATCACACTTAAATTTACCGCAAAACTATGTGATGGCATTAGATGCACGCTTAAGCACGAAACCCATTCGTAAACCGATTAAAACCGAAGCTGATATCATGGATGGCCTTGGCCTTGCTTACAGTAAAGGGAGCGCGGTACTGTCTATGGTTGAAAACTGGATAGGCGAAGATGCTTTCCAGCAAGGTATTCAAGCCTACTTGAAAAAATTCTCGTATAAAAATGCTGAAGCAGCTGACCTGTGGCGAGCATTAGGTGAAGCTTCAAATAAAGATGTGGCGAGTGTATTAAAGTCATTTATTGAGCAATCTTCTTTTCCACTTATCAAAGTAACCCAAGACGGTAAGAAAATTACCATCAGCCAGAGCCGTTTTGTGAATGCAGGTGTTGAAGCCCCTGCTCAACTGTGGAACGTGCCTGTTGCTATAAAATATGGTGCAGGTGACAAAGTAAAAACAGCTAACTTGCTGCTAAACAAAGAAACACAACAGCTAACACTTGATTTTGAACCTGAGTGGATTTACCCAGATCAAGGAGCTATGGGCTATTACCGTTGGTTACTAGACGATGCGCAGTTTAATGCCCTGCTAGATAACGCAGCTGACAAATTAACAGTCCGTGAGCGTTTGGCACTCCTTTCTGCCGCTGACTCTTTACTTGATGCCGGTGTTATTTCTGCTGCCCGCTTAATGCAAACCCTAGAAACATTTGTGAGCGATGCACACCCACTTGTAGCGAATACAGCATTGGGTTACTTAGCTTCGCAAAAACGTGTTTTTGAAGATGATAGCAACCGCGACTTATGGCCTAAGTTTATCCGTAAGAGCATTGCTCCTGCCGCGAAGCAATATGGCTTAACAGCCAAAGCTGATGAAGATGCTGCAGTATCTCAGCTACGAGCGCAAGTGATCAGCCGACTAGGTTTTGATGGTGAAGATCGCAAAGTCATTGATACGGCTAAAGCACAAGCCGCACTTTACTTAAACAATCCTGAAAATGTTGACCCATATTTAGCATCAACCTACTTAAACCTTGCAGCTTATCATGGTGATGAAAAACTACTCGCGAAGTACAAAGAAACGTTCAAAACCACTAAAGATCCGCAAGTACGCACAAAAATGCTTGCTGCAATGGGTTATTTTGGTAAACCAGAGCTACAAAAAGCAGTCCTTGAGTACAGCCTAACTGATGAAGTAACGGCCTCAGATATGCGTACTTTATTAGGGGGTCTAAGTTATGGTAAAGAACGCCAAGCGTTGTTCATTGATTGGATTTATAACAACTACGATGCCATCACTAAAAACTTACCGCCATTTTTTGTACCGAACTTACCGTTTTTCACAACGGCAAGTTGTGATGCTCAAAGCTTAGCCACAACAAAAACCTTCTTCACTGATAAAATCTCTGAAGTACCAGGGTATGAGCGCTCACTCAGCAAGCTTGAAGAAAGCGTCAATGACTGCCTTTCGCTTAAAAAGCGCGAGCTGGCCTCGGTGAATAGTTTTCTTAAACGTTAACAGCACAATGTAAAAAAGGGTCACACTGTGACCCTTTTTTATTAACTCTTAACGAGTCCGCACTTATAGTCGTGTCTGTCATTAACTTATAATGCAATTAACCAACTGCGTTCATTAAAATAGCGACACTATTATTACGTTAAAATTATTGCGTTAAAATTATTGCGCTAAAATTTTATTAAATTGCTTAATAAACTGCTCTGCCGCTAACACTGAAGTAACTTTAAATGCGAGCCCATAATGAATAGGCTGGGCACTTTTATAAATACGTGTAGGAAAACGTGTCATTTCACTGCTATGGAAATAATCTTTAATGCGAGAGATGCCGTCCAATGCTTCAAAGTAGTCACTAAACACCTCAAAAACAGGCCTAATGACTAATTTAGCCTGCCCGCTTTGTTCATGCACATAAAATGCTTCTTTGGAATTAGCGGGCATAAACTCATTAATATTTTTTATTTTAAAGTTACTACGACAGCCAATTTTTATCAGTTGTTCAGTAAGTTGTTCTGCAGAGAAAGACAAATGCGCGCCTATTTTAAAACGAGAAGTAGTAGCCACATTACAGTAATCCCTTAAAAAGCGTTACTTATTTATCACAAACAAAGGCAAGTTTCTTATTATGGTAACTCAAACGTGTTATTTTGGTTTCACAATAAGACGTTAAATCTAACCATTGAGAAACCGGCTCTGGATTCATTAAATCTCGCTTATAAACGCGATTATTAATCGCATAAATAACTGTCTGCTCATCCAACAAGGTGAAATCTTGTAATTGTGCCGGTAGACGTAAAATATCTGTTACTTGCTCAAATTGGGGTGTAAAACGCGCCAGCCAATGTTGCTTATCTTTGTGGTAGCTAAATAAGTAGCTATTCGTTTGCGCATCAAAAAGTAAGGTTCGGCCAATAGCATTCGCAACGACCTTCGGTTTAGCAGCTGCAACCGTGGTATATTGTAAGGTATGTGGTTCGCCCAAAATAAACATAACAAGGTCGTTGTCGGCGCCCCATGCATGGTAACCTACAGGCTCAATCCACTCGAAGATACGCGCAGCAGATTGTTCACCCTGCAACGGATATTGCCAGAGCTTTTGCTTACCATCTTCTTCCACAACGATGGCTGACAACGCCTGCTTGTTAGGCATTAATGTGGGTGAATATTCACTAACAGCAGAGTGCGTTAAATTTGTTGCTTGCTGAGTTGTAAAATTATAGAAATATAAATCTGTTTGCGATTGTCCATCATCGCCAAGCACCTCATGCGTGTAATAAAGCCCCTCATCAATTAAGAACGGTTGGTTATTGTAACTTTTATTATCCGTAATTCTTGTTACCTTCATACCATAAGGGGTCTCAAGATCAGCCAGTAACACTTCGCTTTTAGGCATAGCTGCGTCCGCTTGGCTGCTTAAAAACGTTCCAAATGCGCCAAAAAGGAAAGAGGTAAGTAATCTCATTATGTTCTCTCGTTTTAATTTTTATTGGCTCATGATAGCGTTATTTAATCAGGCAGTCACTTGACCTTACTATGCTCGACCTTTATAACTAGGACGTGTTCGTTTTTTATCAGTTTTTCTGATTGGTAAAAGTAACACTGCACGGCTTAACAAATAACGAGAACAACTATGTCAGCTAAACACCCTATCATCGCAATTACCGGCTCATCTGGCGCTGGCACCACCACCACCACCAATGCCATTAAGCATATTTTTAGAAGCTTAAATATAGATGCGGCCTTTATTGAAGGCGATAGCTTTCATCGTTATACACGACCAGAAATGGATAAAAAAGTGCGAGAAGCACAGCAAGAAGGCAAACATATCAGTTATTTTGGCCGTGAAGCGAATGACTTTGGTGCGCTTGAGCAACTGTTTTATCAATACGGCGAAACAGGCCAAGGTAAAATCAGACGTTACTTACATACCTTTGATGAAGCCGTTCCTTATAATCAGCTACCGGGGACTTTTACACCCTGGCAAGACTTAGAATCGAATACAGATATACTCTTTTATGAAGGCTTACACGGCGGTGCAGTAGACCAAGATCACGATGTTGCAAAGCATGTTGATTTATTGATTGGTATGGTGCCAATTATCAATCTTGAGTGGATCCAAAAACTAATCCGCGACACCTCAGAGCGAGGTCACACGCGTGAAGCGGTAATGGGGTCTATTATTCGTAGTATGGATGACTATATAAACCAAATCACCCCTCAGTTTTCTCGTACTCACATCAATTTCCAGCGCGTACCGACTGTAGACACTTCAAACCCATTTAGTGCAAAAGATATTCCCTCGCTTGATGAAAGCTTTGTGGTTATTCGCTTTAGAGGTATTGAAGATGTGGACTTCCCCTATTACTTACGCATGATAGAAGGCAGCTTTATGTCACGTATCAATACGCTAGTGGTGCCTGGAGGAAAAATGGGCTTAGCCATGGAGCTGGTACTAACACCACTCATTAAAGATATTATTCTAAAAAAACGTGCCCTTGAAAATTTAGCCCCCGTTGACTTGCCGATTTAAATGACTCGGGTACACTGCTGACTCAGCCTGGAATGATGGAGTAGTCAGCTTGAAAACGACATTAAATGTAATAGTGGGATCTAAAAATCCTGTAAAAGTGAATGCTGCTAAACATATTTTTAGCCTTTACTTTCCTGAGCACACCATTCAGTGCCAAGGTGTTCACGCACCGTCTGGCGTCCCCGACCAACCTTTAGGTGAAGATGAAACCCGCATAGGGGCAGAAAATCGCGTAAAATACTGCCAAGCGCATTACGAAGCCGATTTCTACACAGCAATGGAAGGTGGCGCAGAGCAATTTAGTTACGGCGCAGCAACGTTTGCATTCGTCGTTATTACCAATAGCGAACAATTCAGTGTCGGCCGCAGCAGCAACTTACCTTTACCCCCTCCTTTCTTCAAGGCATTACTTGCGGGTAAAGAGTTGGGCGATGTGATGGATGAAGCCTTCAATACCGTGAATATCAAACAGCAAGGTGGTGCAATTGGCTTATTAACCAATCACATTGCAACACGCGAAAGCACCTATATACAAGCGCTTACATTGGCTATGGCACCGTTTTTACACCCTACACTTTATAACCAATAAACTTGGAATATCATGAAGTATACACATGTTTTATTTGATGCCGATGAAACCCTGTTTAGTTTTAACGCATTTGCAGGTCTTAAAGTAATGTTCGCCAATTACGGCGTAGACTTTACAGAGACAGATTATCATGAATATCAATTAACCAATAAACCACTATGGGTTGCCTATCAAAAGCATGAAATTACTGCCAATGAGCTACAGATAACCCGTTTTACCGAATGGGCAAACAAACTCAATGTGCCCGCTCAAACGCTTAATGATGCCTTTTTAGAAGCGATGGCATCTATTTGTGTGCCATTGCCCGGTGCCGTTGAGCTACTCAATAAGCTAAAGCCTCACGCAAGATTAGGTATCATTACCAATGGTTTTGCCAAACTTCAGCAAAAGCGCCTAAAGCATACAGGACTGCAAGACATGTTTGATTGGCTGGTGATTTCTGAGCTAGTGGGTAAAGCCAAACCCGCACCCGAGATTTTTCAACACACTTTTCAGTTAATGGATAATCCACCGAAAGAACAGATTTTAATGGTGGGTGACACCGCAGCCAGTGACATTCTCGGTGGCCATAATGTTGGCATTGATACCTGCTGGCTTCAGCACCCTGGCGTTGAGTTACCTGAAGGGATTACACCCACCTACCAAATAAATCAGTTATATGAACTGGAAGCTATTCTTGGTTTATAGCAACTCAAAATGATTAAGTATTTTTGCGGATTGGTAATACAAGTTATGCTTATCGTAAAGCAAAAAAAATGACGCTTTAAAGCGTCATTTTTTATAACTGTAATATGCGTGCGATTAAGCTGTTGCTACTTCTAGGCCTGGTGCTGGCATCGTCACTGGCGTATCGAATGTTGCCCATTCCCATGCTGACTCAGTCGCCATAATTTTACGAAGTAACTTATTGTTTAAATCATGGCCTGACTTATAAGCCGTGATTTTACCTAGAATGTTATGGCCCGTCATAAACATGTCGCCCACACAGTCTAAGATTTTGTGTTTAACAAACTCATCGCTGTAACGTAAGCCGTTTGGATTCAATACTTTAAATTCATCCAAAACAACTGCGTTATCCATGCTACCACCTAAGGCTAGGTTGTTTGCATGCATATATTCAATGTCTTTCATAAAGCCAAAAGTACGCGCACGGCTGATTTCTTCAGTGAAGCTTTGTGCCGTAATATCTAAACCAATACGTTGGCGACTTTCATTGATAGCAGGATGATCAAATGCGATCTCGAAATCGATGTGAAAACCATCGTATGGTTCGATCTCAGCCCATTTATCACCTTCTTCAATACGTACTTTTTCTTTAATACGAATAAAGCGCTTAGCTGCATTTACTTCTTTAATGCCGCCTTTTTGTAACAAGTAAATGAATGGTAATGCACTACCATCCATAATAGGCACTTCTGAGCTGTCTAATTCAACAATTAGATTATCAATACCCATTGCCGCTACCGCAGCAATTAGGTGCTCAGTCGTTGATAAGCGAACGCCATCTTTGTTTGTTAAACAGGTACACAATTGCGTATCACCAACGGCTTCAGGTGTTGTTTCAAAATCAACAACCGGATCAAGGTCCACACGACGAAATACTATCCCAGTATTTGCGCTCGCAGGTCGGAGAGTAATAGTGACCTTCTCACCTTTATGAAGTCCAATTCCTATGGCTTTGACTACTTCTGCAATCGTACGCTGTTTAATCATAGGTTCGCTCACTTATAGTTACAGTTAGACGGCGGATTGTATCATAAATACATCCAGCTGCCAAATTTGTTTATTTATCGAACAAATATCAGTAAAAAGTCTTAGTCAGCTTGCTTTCTTAAGAAAGCGGGGATGTCAAAATAATCGCCACCCTCTGATTTATCAGACTTTTTATTGCTCTCAGCTGTCTTTGACGAGACAGAGCTGCTTGTTGTGCTTTGCTTTACAGGCTCTTGCTTTTCAGATGTAGCTGACATGCTCACATCATCACTGCTGCCTTGACTTGCAAAGCTTGGTACATACATGCTGCTAGTCGTTTGGTTCATTGAGCTTTGTACATCAGAGCCTGATGCTTTCTTAAAGCCATTATCAACGATGCCAAACTGTGGACGACGATCGCCCCCTAAACCTGTTGCAACAACAGTTACACGTAACTCGTCGCTCATTTCTGGGTCAATTACCGCACCAACAACCACGGTTGCGTTTTCAGACGCTAATGCTTTAACGTGGTTACCCACAATTTCAAATTCTTCAATCGCAATATCCATGCCCGCAGTGATATTAACAAGAATACCTTTAGCACCTGTTAAATCAACATCTTCAAGTAATGGACTTGAAATAGCGGCTTCTGCTGCTTCTTGTGCACGGTCTGGGCCAGATGCTGACGCTGTGCCCATCATCGCAGTTCCCATCGCTGACATTACAGTACGTACGTCGGCGAAATCCACGTTGATTAGACCTGAGCGTGTGATTAATTCTGCAATGCCTTGAACAGCACCAAATAACACGTCATTTGCTTTTGCGAAGGCATCTAATAGTGTAGTCCCTTTGCCTAAAACTTTAAGCAATTTATTGTTCGGAATTGTAATAAGAGAGTCTACAATTTCTGACAATTCATTAATGCCTTGTTCAGCCGCTGCAGCACGCTTTTTACCTTCAAAATCAAACGGACGAGTAACCACTGCAACCGTTAAGATCCCTAACTCTTTTGCAATTTTTGCAACCACAGGCGCAGCCCCTGTACCTGTACCGCCACCCATACCGGCTGCGATAAAGACCATATCAGCGCCTTCAAGGCTAGCACGGATAGTTTCAGCGTCTTCTTCTGCTGAATTACGGCCTACTTCAGGGTTTGCACCCGCACCTAAACCAGAGGTGATCTGTGTACCTAGTTGCACGGTTACATCGGCAGATGAATTACGTAATGCTTGTGCATCCGTATTTGCCGCAATAAAACGTACACCTTCAATTTGTTGTTTTACCATGTGTTCAACAGCGTTACCGCCGCCGCCGCCCACACCAATTACTTTAATGACAGCTTCTTCGCTGTGCTGTTCCATCATATCAAACATCTTTACTCTCCGACTTGAGCTTTAAAACTCACCTTGGAACCACTTCGTAATACGGTTCCACCAATTATTATCACCTTCAGCTTTCGATTTTTGTGCATTCATCGATTGCATAGTACGGCCGTATTGTAACAAACCAACCGCGGTCGCGTACGAAGGATCATCCACATAATCTGTCAAACCAACAATCCCGATTGGTTTGCCAATTCTGACTGGCATTTGGAAAATGTCTTCTGCCACTTCCATTGCCCCTGTCATTTTTGCTGTTCCGCCAGTGATGACGAGACCCGCAGCAATTTGGTCTTCTAAACCTGAGCGGCGTATTTCTTCCATAGCCAGCTCAAATAATTCTCTAAAACGCGGCTCAACAACCTCAGATAAGGTATGACGAGACATAATACGCGCAGGTCGCCCACCCACACTTGGCACTTCAATCGTGTCTTCGTTGCTCGCCATTTGGCTGCTTGCACAGGCATATTGTACTTTGAGTGACTCTGCATGTGATATAGGTGTTCTGAATATTTTTGCAATATCACCCGTTACTTGATTACCTGCAACAGGAATAACGGCTGAGTGACGAAGCGCACCATTAATATAAATGGTGATATCCATTGTACCGCCACCAATATCCAGCACCGCTACCCCTAACTCTTTTTCATCATCCGTCAGTACGGAATAACATGACGCTAATGCAGTAAAGATAAGTTGGTCCACTTCAAGACCACATCGCTCTACACATTTTTCAATATTTTTTGCCATGTCGTTTGAGCAAGTAATAATGTGGGCTCGCGCTTCCATTCTCACGCCACTCATACCCAATGGGTTTTTAATGCCTTCTTGCATATCAATGCTGTATTCTTGCGGTAATGCATGCAGCATTTTGCGCTCTGCCGAAATTGGCACTGAACGCGCAATATGAATCACATTTTCAATGTCTTCATCTGTCACCTCGGTGTTGTTAATAGCAACCACACCGCTTTCATTCTGACACTGAATATGCTTACCAGAAATACCTAAGTACACTGAACTAATGCGGCAATCGGCCATCAGTTCTGCTTCGTCAATAGCACGACGAATCGATTCAGAAACAAGGTTAAGGTCGTTTACGCCGCCTTTATCCATACCATGCGATACCTGGCTGCCTACCCCCACAATACTGAGCTTATTATCTGCGGTGATTTCACCAACGGTGGCCACTACTTTTGAGGTGCCAACGTCTAATCCAATCACTAGGTTTCTTTCTGCTGACTTAGTCATGCCTTACTCTTATTTTCTAATTGTTCTTCTTGAAGTGGCTTCCAGCTCACTGCAAGACCGGTATCGTACCGTAAATCAACAACATCAATTTGTGCATCTGCACGTTGTTCCATGCGCGGATAAACGTCAATAAAACGTTGTACACGCTTCGCTTTTTCTTTGCGACCTAAATTCAGGCGTATGCCGTTATCAAGCCATAACTGCCACGAAAAACGCTCAGAGAGCGCTAAACTTGTCAGCTCTAAATCATTCACCCTTAGCATTGCTTGAAACTGACGAAAAGCCGTCCAAGCTTCTATTTCACTGCCTTCAGGGCCATATAGCTGCGGTAGCGTATCAGGTAATTTATCACTACTTGCTTGGAACACTTCCCCTGATTGATTCAAGAGTAAATCACTGTTCCAATGGGCTACCGCTTGGTGCTCAACCACATACACTTGTAAGGTGTCTGGCCACTGTTTTCTTACCGATGCCGTTGCGACCCATGGCAGACTTTGTACCAAGCGTTGCACATGTTTGACATCCAATTCAAAAAAACTCGATAAGTCGGCTTTTTTTATCGCACTAATAATTGCTTTTTCATCAGTGTATTGAGGCTGTCCAAGCACTGATAAATGCTTAATTTGCGCATCTTTGTTTTCAACCAACCAATCAGACACCCCTGTGGTAATCTTTACTAAAGAAAAAATGACCACCAGAAAAAAGCTCACACCAAAAATCAGCGACCAATTAAGTTGCTGTTTTAACTGTTGCGCTTTCTTCAAAAAAGGATGCATATTAAAGTGTTTGCTCCAGAATGCGAACAACTAATTGTTCAAAACTTGCACCATTGGCTTTAGCCGCCATTGGCACCAACGACTTTTCGGTCATGCCTGGGACTGTATTCACTTCTAATAAGTAAAAATTCCCCTGTTCATCACGCATTGCATCAACACGCCCCCAGCCACTCGCGCCAACTAAATCAAAGGCTTTAAGAGCCATATCTTGCAATAATTCTGTTTCTTGCTGAGATAAATCTGCAGGGCAATGGTACTGCGTGGTATTTGATTGATACTTAGCCTGATAGTCGTAAAAACCATTCGGTGTTGTCATTTCAATAACAGGCTGAACATCTTGACCTAAAACAGCGACGGTAAATTCACGCCCCGTAATCCATTGCTCTACGAGTACTTGGCTGTCAAATTTAAAGGCCGCATTTAAAGCGGCATCTAACTGCTCAGCCGTATGCGCTTCAGCCATACCAATGCTTGACCCTTCGTGCGATGGCTTAACCATCACCTTACCAAATTCATTTATGATTGCTTGGCTATCAAACTCATGGCGGCTATCAACAACGGTGTAAGGTGCTGTGCTTAAACCCATTGCTTTAAATAAATGCTTACAACGCACTTTATCCATAGCCAATGCAGAGCCCAATACATCACTGCCGGTATAAGGAAGTCCCATAAATTCAAGCGCACCTTGAATCGTACCATCTTCACCGCCTCGGCCATGAAGTGCGATAAATACTCGTTCAATATTGCGCTCTTTTAATTGCCAAAGAGGCTGTTCTTTAGGATCAAATGCGATGGCATCAACGCCAACACTCTGCAATGCGTTCAATACGGCTTGGCCTGATTTAAGCGAGACTTCTCGTTCAGCTGATGTACCGCCAAAAAGAACTGCTACTTTGCCAAATTTGTCGCTTGTCTGGCTCATACATTTACCTGCTTAAGTTGTTCAATAGACAAGTTGCTTGCTGCTAACTTTTTCACTAATTGGCCTATGTTACCAGCGCCTTGCGTTAAAACTAAATCATTATCTTGCATTACATCAGCAAGCACACCCGCAAGCTCTGCACTGCTTGCTACATGCAATGGCTCTTTGCCGCGTTGGCGTAAACTACGACATAAACTCTTACTGTCGGCACCGACTATGGGCTCTTCACCTGCAGCATAAACATCAAGCAGTAATAACTGATCGACATCGGCAAGTACTTTAACGAAATCTTCGTATAAATCTCGAGTACGGCTATAACGATGCGGTTGGTACACCATGACTAACCGTTTATCTGGCCAGCCTTCACGTACAGCAGCAATGGTTGCGGCCACTTCTGATGGGTGATGCCCATAATCATCGACTAACATCACATTACCGCGTTCATTTTCAAATGTGCCGTAATGTTGAAAACGACGGCCTACACCTTCAAATTTTACCAGCGCTTCTAAAATTGCATTATTTGCAATATTTTGATCTTTTGCCACCGCAATCGCAGCGGTTGCATTTAATGCATTGTGCTTGCCTGGCATATTCAAGCTAACAGCTAAGCTTTCACCGTGTTTATTCACTACATTGAATGAACAGGTATTGGCTGTCTGGCTAAAATCAACCATGCGGTAATCAGCATCGGCCGATTCACCGTAGGTGATCACTGGACGACCAAAACGAGGAATAAGCTCTGCAGCCACCTCAGAATCTATGCAAACAACCGCTAAACCGTAAAATGGCAAGTTATGAATAAAGTCGACATAGGTGTCTTTCATTTTCTCAAAACTGCCACCATAGGTATCCATATGATCTTCTTCGATATTTGTGATCACCGACACCATCGGCTGTAAGTGTAAAAACGACGCATCACTCTCATCGGCTTCGGCAATTAAAAAATCACTTTTACCAACCTTCGCATTACTACCCGCACTGTTTAGCAGGCCGCCAATAATAAAAGTGGGATCAAGCCCTGCTTGTGCATAAATGCTCGCAATTAAACTTGTTGTCGTGGTTTTACCATGTGTTCCTGCCACGGCAATGCCATGACGAAAGCGCATTAATTCTGCAAGCATCTCTGCGCGGCGAACAATCGGAATACGCGCCGCTTTTGCTGCTTTAATTTCTGGATTTTGATCGTTAATCGCACTTGATACCACGACCACGCTGGCATCTTTGACATTATTTTCATCATGCCCGATAAACACTTCTGCGCCGACATGAATCAAGCGTTCTGTCATGGCACTGTGTGCGATATCTGAGCCGGTAATACGGTAGCCTTCAAAAGCAAGTACTTCGGCAATGCCCCCCATCCCTGCGCCACCAATACCAATAAAGTGGATGGTGTCAATTCGACGCATCGCAGGACGAGTGCTGTTTTCTTTCATCGTGCTTTCTTTCACTACTTATCTCTTCTATTTGCTAGCTGCTCACAGCACTTCGCAACATTGGCTGTGGCATCTAAAATGGCAAGCTGTTTCGCTTTACTTGCCATAGTTGAAATTTTTTCTGGTGCGTTTAAGTAAGGTGATAACACATTCACAACCGCATCTTTTGTAAACTCACTTTGCGGCATCAGCAAAGCGGCTTGCGCGGCGACTAAATACCCTGCATTAGCCGTTTGATGGTCATCCACTGCATGTGGAAACGGCACAAATAGAGCCATTCGACCCGCCGCAGCGATTTCACTTACTGTCAATGCACCAGCACGGCAAATTACCAAATCGGCCCATTGATAAGCGCTATCCATATCATCAATAAATTCAGTCACTTTGCTAAAATCAGCTAACCCTAACTGTTGATAGCTCGCGGTGACATTAGGTTCATTATTTTTGCCCGTTTGGTGCCATATATTAAGCGTTGTTTGCGCTGAAAGCTCACTGAATACAGCCGGTAAAGTCTGATTCAATACTTGCGCCCCCAGCGAACCACCAACCACTAGCACATTAATCGGCGTTTGCGTTTGCTTAGCCGTTACCGTCGCAACACTAGCGCGCACTGGGTTACCAACGATTTCACACTGCCCTTTAGCAAAAGCCGAAGGAAAAGCAGCCAAAACCTTATTCGCACACTTTGCTAACCAACGGTTACTCATACCTGCCACTGCATTCTGTTCATGAATAACCAGAGGGATCCCTAAGCTTTTTGCGGCAATTCCTGTTGGGCCTGTCACATAGCCGCCCATGGCGAGTACGACATCAGGCTTTTGCGCTTTTAAAATTTTACGCGCCTGCAAAATGGCATTTATCACCATAAAAGGGGCTTTAATCAAGCGCTTTATACCATTACCGCGCACACCTTTTACGTTAATAAAGTCAATTTCAATATTGTGTTTGGGCACAACATTGGCTTCCATTCTATCGGGTGTTCCAATCCAGCTTACCTGCCAACCTTGCTGCTTTAAAAAATCTGCAACCGCAATGCCAGGGAAAATATGCCCACCGGTGCCACCGGCAACTACAAGTAATTTTTTACTCATCGTTTGCCTCCGCGTGAGGTAGCTTGCTTTGTCGCCATTTTGGTTTCAAAATCAATTCGCAAAAGTACACCTGTTGCGATGGTCATAATTAATAAACTAGAACCACCGTACGAAATAAACGGCAAGGTTAAGCCTTTGGTCGGTAAGATCCCCGCACTTGCGCCGACATTTACCATAGTTTGAAAAGCAAACCAAATACCAATCGCAAAGGCAAAATAACCTTCATACTCTTTACCGCACTTCAACGCTTTTTGACCAATAAGCAAGGCTCTAAAAACAAATATTGCAAGCACCACTAAAATACTTAACACCCCAAAAAACCCTAGCTCTTCACCTATAACAGCGAAGATAAAGTCATTGTGTGCTTCGGGAAGGTACTGTAGCTTTTGCACACTATTACCTAAGCCTTGGCCAAACCAGCCACCTTGACTGTATGCCATTAGCGACTGTACTAATTGGTAACCTTTTCCGAACGGGTCTTCCCAAGGTTCAAGAAAGCCTGTAACACGTGCCATACGGTAAGGTTCAGCAATAATCAGCACGACTACCGCAGCAATCCCCGTTAATATAAGACCAAAGAATTGCCATAGTTTTGCACCCGCTAGAAAGAGCAAGCCCACCGTCGTAACAAACAGAACCACTACGGTGCCTAAGTCAGGCTGCATCAATATCAATAAAGCATACACACCAAACACGGCTAACGGCTTAAAGAAGCCTTTCAGGTTTTCTTGTACTTCTGCGCGCTTACGCACTAAATAGCCAGCAATATAACTAAAAAAATACAGCTTAGCGGCTTCTGCTACCTGAAAACCAATGGGTCCTACTGGTATCCAGCGCTTTGCACCATTGACCTCACGACCAACTATCAATACCAGTACCAGTAAAGCTAAGCCCAGCAAGAGTAAATAAGGGTTACTGCGTTTCCACCAATCCATTGGGACATTGGTGGCTATCCAGAATAAGAAAAAGCCCATAATTAAGAACATGCTATGGCGAATAATGATGTGATAAGGATTATCAAATAAACGCTCAGCGGTGGGCATCGATGCACTGGTCACCATCACAAAGCCAACCCCAATCAACATCAACATGCAATACATCAACGGCACATCATAAAGTTGTGCAGATTGTTTAGGTGTAAGCGCGTCACGAATATCAGCAAATGCAATCATACTGCCTCCGCCAATACGCACTGGGTAAAGTCATCCCCACGCTGCATATAGTTGTTATACATATCTATGCTGGCACAAGCGGGGGCAAGCAATACGATATCGCCCTGATCACTCAGCTGTTTTGCAAGTAGCACTGCTTCATGCATGTTGCTAGTAAGGTGGCCTTTATCTGAAAGCGCCACTAATGCTTTTGCATCTTTACCAAAGCAGACCAAGGCTTTTACTTTGTCGTTCAAATACGGTTTTAGGGCATCTAAATCAGCCCCCTTCGCATCGCCACCGGCAATGACAACTAATTGCTTAGCTTGATCAGCTAGGCTTTCAATTGCGGCGATAGTCGCGCCAACATTCGTTGCTTTTGAGTCATTAAAATACTTTACACCACTAATTTCAGCGACAAACTGACACCGGTGCGCAAGTCCAGTAAAGGCACTAAATGCTTGCTGATAGTGCTCGGCTGTGATTTCAAATGGGCTTAATAACGCCATCACTGCCAATGCATTTTGTTGATTATGCGAGCCCACAACATTTAAGCTGCTTACAGGTAACAGAGGCTTACCTTGTGCTGCAAAATATTGTTCACCCTGTTGATCAACTAACGAGTAATCGGCATTACGAAGTGCAAAGCTTAACTGCGGCTGCTTTGCAGTGTGTGTTGCCGCATCAATTGCATTCACAACACAAAGCGCTGCGCCATTATAGATACGTTGCTTCGAGTCGATATAAGCTTGATAGCTTGGGTAGCGATCTAAATGATCTTCACTGACATTGAGTACACACGCACTGTGTGCTTTTAAGCTCTGGGTGGTATCAAGCTGAAAACTGGATAACTCAAGCACAAAAACATCGTAGTCATGCGCTAATAAATCAAGTACAGCCGTGCCTATATTGCCGCCAAGGCCCACTTTATAACCCGCAGCTTTGAGTACCTCAAATGCCAGCGTCACCACAGTTGATTTTCCGTTTGACCCCGTCACTGCCACAATAGGCTTATCTGTTAAGCGCGCGAAGAGCTCAACATCGCCAATCACTTCTACCCCCGCAGCCATTGCTTTTGCGACTGCTGGCGTTGTTAAACTAAGCCCAGGGCTGATAATAATGATGTCGGTATTGCTAAGCGCTGCATTATCTAAATCACCAAAGTGGGTAACCAGCTCACTCGCATGCTCAGCTAGCCAATCAGCACCTGGCGGCTGCTCTCGGCTATCCACAACCTTTGGCTGAATATTCTGAGACAATAAAAAACGCACAATGCCCAGACCGGTTACACCGAGTCCGAGCACTGTTATGTGTTTATTTTTAATCTCGTTAATTACTGTCATTTACCTGATCTTCAATGTCGCAAGGCCCGCAAGCACGAGCACAATCGAAATAATCCAAAAGCGCACAATCACACGTGGTTCTGGCCATCCCTTTAACTCATAATGGTGATGAATAGGCGCCATTCTAAAAATGCGCTGCCCACGTAACTTATATGAACCGACTTGTAAAATTACCGATAAAGCTTCCATCACAAACACACCGCCCATAATAATGAGCACTAATTCTTGGCGAACTAATACCGCAATAATGCCCAGTGCGCCGCCAAGCGCAAGCGAGCCCACATCGCCCATAAATACTTGTGCTGGGTATGTGTTAAACCATAAGAAACCAAGCCCTGCCCCCACAATCGCGGTGCACACTACAACCAGTTCGCTTGCCAGCGGTAAATGAGGAATATGTAAGTAGCTAGAGAAATTCACGTTACCCGTTAAATAAGCAATAATGGCCAGAGCCGACGCGACTAAAATAGTCGGAACAATTGCTAAACCGTCAAGCCCATCCGTTAGGTTTACCGCGTTAGATGTGCCGACAATAACAAAGTAAGTCATGACGATATAAAACAAGCCAAGTTGTGGCAGTACATCTTTAAAAAACGGCACTACTAACGATGTTTCAGTGCCTTGCTGCGCAGTAAAATAAAGTGCGCTTGCCACAACTAAGGCGATCACTGACTGCCAAAAGTACTTCCACTTAGCGATGAGACCTTTGGGGTCTTTACGAATTACTTTGCGATAGTCATCAATAAAGCCCACTACGCCTAATGATCCCACAACAAATAACGTTGCCCACACATATTTATTTGATAAATCAGCCCACAACAGCGTACTGGTAAAAATCGCACCAAGAATCAAAATTCCGCCCATAGTAGGCGTGCCTTTTTTAGACAGATGAGATTCCGGACCATCATGGCGAACCACTTGACCAATCTGCATTTTTTGTAAACCGCGAATAAGCTTAGGGCCATAATAAAGTGAAATAAGTAAGGCGGTTAAAATACCTAAAATCGCTCGCAGCGTCAGGTATGAAAACACATTAAAGCCGCTGTAATACTGTGTTAAATACTCTGCCAACCACACTAACATGACGTTACCCCATTGTTGCCATCTTGCTGGCTGTTAACTAAATCTGCTACCACAAGTTCCATACGAGAACTTCGCGATCCTTTCACTACAATGGTGGTCTTTTGCTGAGATTCAGCGAGCACACTTTGTAATTGTTGTAATAATTGCTCACGGCTTGAGAAATGACGATTTGGCTTTTCAAAAACATCACTGGCCGACTTACTCAATACGCCAAGGCTGTAAAGTTCATCAATGCCCTTTTGCTGAGCATACTCACCCACTTGTTGGTGATAAAAACGTGCTTCTTCACCAAGTTCGCCCATATCACCCAAGGCGAAAATACGGCGTCCGGGCATATCGCTCAATAAATCAATGGCTGCTTTAACTGACTGCACATTTGCGTTGTAAGTATCATCAATTACCGTTAGCTTATCTGATACTTTCAGTACGTTAACACGTCCCTTTACTTCGCCCATGGATGCAAGCGCAGTTGCAATACTGTCTAAACTCACACCTAATTCAGTGGTTAACGCGGTAGCGATAAGCGCATTAGCAATATTGTGCTTACCAGGCAAAGCAAGCGTTACAGGGACTTTGTGCTCTGTTGTACACAGCATAAATGAAGCGCGCGCTTGTTCATCAAGCACTACATCTTCAGCCCAATAATCTAACTGTTGTGTAGTAGAAAAACGCTTTACTGTTCGGTGAGTCAGTTTATCTAACCAATAATCAGCAAAGTCGCTATCACAATTAACAATGGCAACCCCATCCGGTTTTAAGCCATCGTAAATTTCACCCTTCGCTGTCGCTACACCTTGTAACGAGCCAAAACCTTCTAAGTGCGACGCGGCAACATTACACACAACAGCCACATCTGGTTTTGTCATGGCAACAGTGTAAGCAATCTCACCAATATGATTAGCACCCAATTCAATCACGGCATATTCATGCTGAGGCTCAAGGCGCAACAATGTTAGCGGCACACCAATATCGTTATTAAAGTTGCCTTTAGTCGAGAGCACTTCACCGTGGCCTGACAGAATTGCTGCACACATTTCTTTTACGGTCGTTTTACCAACACTGCCTGTTATTGCGATGGTTTTTGGTGAGACTTCTGCCATCACCGCCGCCCCAATATGACCCAGTGCAATGCGAGTATCTGCGACAACAAATTGCACAATATCAACGTTAACAGGGCGCGCAACAATGGCTGCAATCGCCCCTTTTTCTTTTGCTTGCGCTACAAATTTATGGCCATCAAAATTAGGCCCTTGTAATGCTAAAAATACTTCACCCTCGCACAGTGTGCGTGTGTCGGTATTTATATTTTTCACTTTGTGATTACCACCGTGGTAATCGGTTGCTAGAACTTGTGCTAGCCAATCAAAATCCATCGGGATCATAACTGCGCCCCTTGCGATTTTTCTTTTAGTTGTTGTTGTACATATTGGCGGTCGCAGAAGTCGATACGCTGATCGCCAATAATTTGATAGTCTTCATGGCCTTTGCCTGCAATAAGAATCACATCATCGGCATTTGCTTGCTCTATTGCATAACTAATTGCACGAGCACGGTCTGCTTCGCAGTGCGCGCGCTCTGGGTACTCAAGTCCTGCGACCACGTCAGCAATAATTGCATTTGGGTCTTCACTGCGTGGGTTATCGCTGGTGACGATAATACGATCAGCATTACCTTCAGCCGCTTTTGCCATCATTGGACGCTTGCCTTTATCGCGGTCACCGCCACAGCCAAACACACAGCTCACGCCCCCGGGGACATGCTTTTGTAAAGCCTGCAATGCCAGTGCAAGTGCATCTGGTGTATGTGCATAGTCAACAATACAAGTTGGTTGACCCGGTGCGCTAAACGCTTGCATGCGCCCAGCAACCGGTTGCAATGATTTACATGCGTCTACTAACTGTGAAAGCGGGTAACCCATACCTAATAGCGTGGCCATTGCTGCTGCAAGGTTATAGAGGTTAAATTCACCAAATAATGCAGATTGCACCTCAGCGTGACCCCAGCTTGTTTCGAACGTTGCCGAAATACCGGTGTTGCTATAAACGACATCGCTAAAATAAACATAGCGTGCGCCTTTCGGTGCTAAATTTTTATGGCCATAACAAATTAGGTTATTGAAGTCGTACTTTTCTAACCACTGTTCGACTTGTGCATCGTCTTGATTAAGCACAACAGTTTCTGGATTATGATCACGCAGCAACATCAATTTGGCATCGCCATACGCATCCATTGTGCCATGATAATCTAAGTGATCACGCGACAAATTGGTAAAAACGGCGGCTTTAAACTGACAATGATCAACGCGCTGTTGCACCAGACCATGCGATGAAACTTCCATTGCAACCACATTCATGTGTTGATCACGTAGTTCAGATAAAATACGTTGTAAATCAACACTTGATGGAGTGGTATTGGCTAAGGGTGTTAGCTGTTCAGGGTGACCATAACCCAGCGTACCAATAACCGCTGCAGATTTATGGCATTGCTGCGCTAAATGCGCGATCATTGCCGTCGTTGTTGATTTGCCATTGGTGCCTGTTACGCCCACTAAATCTAACTCAGCAGAGGGCTGTTGGTAGAATGCAGCAGCGAGTGCTGGCAGCTTTTTAGCTAAGTCAGACACTAAGTAAAGTGGTTCGAAATGACTTTCAAACTCACATAAGCGATCAGCAATCACAGCAACCGCACCATTTTCAATGGCTTTCTTTATAAACTGGCCGCCATCAAGCTGATGGCCTTTAATTGCCACAAATACATCACCGGGATGAACATCGCGACTATCTAGACGCAGTTGATTGACTAATAAAGAATTAGCCTCCACGTCAATATGATTAAGAATGGGTTTTAAATCACGCATCGTTATCTTTGCCTTCCACGTACGCAACCGCATCTTTGTCCGGTGCGACGTTTAAAATTCTTAAGGCATTGGAGACAATCTCTGCAAATGCAGGACCTGCCGTCGCTCCGCCATAATAAACATCTCCACCCGGTTCATTTATCATTACCACAACAGCTAAACGAGGATTGCTGGCTGGCGCTATACCTGCAAAATAACCGACATATTCGTCACCATAACCACCCACAGCGGCCTTTTTAGAGGTCCCTGTTTTACCCGCTGCACGGTAGCCATCTACGTGAACTTTTTGTGCCGTACCGCCTTTTTCAAATACACTTTCCATCATGTGAACAACGGCTTCAACATCCTTTTGTTGAAAAACACGCTCGCCTTCAGGAATTGAATCTTGCTTCAGCACAGTCAAAGGACGCATAACGCCACCCGACCCTAACATGGCATAAAAACGCGCCATTTGTGCCGTGCTTACCGCTAAGTTATAACCAAACGATAAAGCGGCAATTTCGTGATCAGACCAACGACGGTGTGGATAAAATAAGCCACTACTTTCACCGACCATTCCGGTGCCGCTGTCACTGCCAAAGCCAACTTTTTCATAAAGGCCCACAAAATAGTCTTTCGGTACGGTTTGGCTGACCTTCGTCACACCCATATTACTTGAGTACTTTAAGATTTCTCTTAAGCTCATTTCGCCGTGATTACGCGTGTCTTGTACTAAGCTCCCGCCAACGCGCATCCAGCCTGGGTAAGTATCAATAATTTCATCCGGTTGGATTGAGCCGTAGTCTAAACCAGCCAAAATGGCTAGTGGCTTAACAGTCGAACCCGGTTCAAACAAATCGGTAATGGCACGGTTACGGCGTTTGTGTGGTGCTGCGTCTGATAAATTATTCGGGTTGAATGAAGGGCTATTAACCATTGCCAGTACTTCACCGGTTTTTACATCTACGACCATAGCCGAGCCCGATGTTGCTTTGTAAGATAATACGGCTGACTTCACCGCTTTATAAGCAATGGCTTGAATACGTTGATCAATACTTAAATGGATATTCTCTGGTTCTACACGCTCACGCTCATCAAGTACTTCAACTTCGCGGCCTTGGGCATCTTTACGAATAGTACGCTGGCCTTCAACACCGGTTAGTTGTTGTTCGTATAGTTTTTCGATTCCTTCGATTCCATGACCGTCGATATTCGTAAAACCAATCACGTGCGCTGTCACTTCGCCAGCAGGATAATAACGTTTTGATTCGTCGAGTAAATGAATACCAGGCAAACGTAAATCACCAATATAATTAGCAACCGCAGGCGTTACCTGACGCTTTAAATATACAAATCGGCGTTTCGGATTATCGCGCAGGCGCGCATTGATTTTAGTTGGCTCAATACGCAGTACATCCGCCAGCTCACGCCAACGAATATCATTGCTGTAATAAGCGGCAATGCGTCTATTTAATTCTGCGGTGTTCTCTGCCAGTGCATTTTGATCTTCACCATTTTTACGCGCTTGGCGAAGCACTTTGCTGACCAACGATTTATGCAAGGCTTTGGGGTCTGCATACACACTAACCACAGGCACACTTACCGCCAGCTCTTTGCCATTGCGATCAAAGATCATACCGCGTTGTACATGTTGCTTTTCAACACGTACTGTGCGTTTATCACTTTCTGAACGCGCTTTGTCTGGTTCAATTACTTGCAAAAATGCGGCACGCGCTACCAGCGTCATAAAGACTAAAAATACAACCGAGCACACCAGCATAAAGCGCCATGTGATCAAGGTATTAGTTGGCTTTTTCCTTCTGCTTATCATTGCAGTATTACCACCTTTTCGTCTTGGCTGGTTGGCCGTTTCATTTCTAATTGCATGGTTGCAACTTCTTCGATACGTGCATGCTGTGAATAAAACTCTTCTTCTACCAACAAGTAGCGCCATTCAAGGTCTAGTTCATCACGCTCTTGCAATAACTTATCTTGTTCTATTAACTGTTGACGAGCTAAGTGAGTTACCTGCACGACACTCAAGCTCGATGCGAGAATCACAACCAACAAGGCCAAGGTCAGCTTATTAGCTCCTAGGCCTTTGAAAATCTCTACAAATAAATTTGGTTGGCGATGTGTCGCTTTTGCTTTCATTACAACCTCTGTGCAACCCTTAGCACCGAGCTGCGCGAACGAGGATTTAATTCAATTTCTTCCTTGCTCGGCTTAATGGCTTTACCCACTGCTTTTAACGTCAGGTTTTTATTTATTTGTGCATCTGTTAAAGGCAGACCTCTGGGTATCGCCTCTCCCTTACTCTGTTTCTTAATAAACTGCTTAACAATACGATCTTCGAGTGAGTGGAACGAAATAACCACCAGCCGTCCACCCGGCTTTAATACTTCAACAGCAGCTTGAAGCGCCGTTTGAATTTCTTCGAGCTCACTGTTGATATAAATTCGAATCGCCTGAAAGGTGCGTGTTGCAGGGTGCTTATGTTTATCTTTTACTGGCACGGCTTGATCAACTAAATCAGCCAATTGTTTGGTACTCGTAATCGGTGTGTGCTCGCGAGTTTCAATAATTTTATGAGCAATACGACGACCAAATTTTTCTTCACCAAAGGTTTTGATCACATGGGTAATGTCTTCAAGTTCCGCTTCGGCTAACCACTGTGCAGCACTGCGACCGCTGGTTGGGTCCATGCGCATATCAAGCGGGCCATCTTTCATGAAACTAAAACCGCGTTCTGCATCGTCTAGTTGAGGTGATGACACACCAATGTCTAATAAAATGCCATCGACTTTACCAATTAAGTCATTGTCTTCCGCCACCGTTTTTAAATTAGAAAAACGGGTATGGGCAATTGAAAAACGGGCATCATCAGCAAATTTTTCGGCAGCTTTAATAGCTTGCGGATCTTGGTCGATTGCTTGTAAGCGACCGTGATCATTTAGACGCGCTAAAATTTGTCCTGAGTGTCCACCGCGACCAAATGTGCCATCCATGTAAATACCTTCGGGCTTTATGTCCAAAGCATTTATGGTTTCTTCCATCAGTACAGAGACATGTTCAAATTGCGCTGTCATTAGCTATTTTTTGCCTTTTTTATTTGTGGTTAGAGTGAGAAATTATCGAATTCGGGATTCGCCTCAAGATCGCCTAGGCGTTCTATCTCAGTATCTTGGCGCATTTGTTCATGCCAACGATCTTCATCCCAAATCTCAAACTTATTCATCAAGCCAACCAACATGATTTTTTTTCCAAGTTCAGCATGTGCACGTAAAGACGGTGCAAGCAAAATTCGGCCATTTTTATCGAGTTGATACTCTGTAGCGTTACCAAGCAACATGCGTTGCATTCGGCGTGCACGTGGATTCATATTAGAAATTTTTAATAACCGCGCTTCAATTTCAAGCCACTCAGCCAACGGATATAACCACAAACAAGGCTCATTAAGTGCTACGGTGCAAATAACGGTGCCCTGATCTTCAGACAAGATCGCATCTCGGTACTTAGTCGGTACCGCAAAGCGTCCTTTATCATCCAAACTCAGAGAGCTCGCACCCCGAAACATAGCTTGCCTTAAAATTAGGTTGTAAATCGTTAACGATTATTACTGATCCAATTTGATCCACTAAAAACCACTTTTTACCACAGTGCTCCAGTTTAGGGCTTGACAAGCTATTTTGTCAAGTAAGCAGATCATCATAACTTGCTTGTAAAGCCAGAAAAAATAAGGCTTCAAGCAAAGCTACTGAATTACGTGGGAAAAAGTGGGAAACAAAGAAAAAAATCTTTTTTGCGGTTTTCTTGGCAAGCTATTGGGTAAAAATGGCTAATGAATGACCAATGAATAATTACAAATTAGTAGAATAAAATCGAATTCGGTAATTTTTACGCAATAACCCTGCAATAGTTACGGGTAATACCGACTTATATGAGCCATTAATTTCATAACAACCTGATATTAAATAATATTATTTGTTGGTACGAAGGTTGCGACGGTGTACTTACCAATTTAATGGCAATTTTTAAGGAATGATTATGACTACCGCAACAAACAAATCGAATTCAAGCACCACAAGCAGTGCAGATACGAAAGCGGCTCAAGTAGAGGCGCCATTTACTGAAAAAGCAACCGAAGCAGCGCATCATGCCGTTGATGCTTTATCATCACGTGCAGCAAGCGCTGAACACAGTGTTCGAGAGGGAGCTACTAATTCGGCAAAAACATTGTCTGAAAAACAAGCGGTTGCGCGTGAAAAAATAAATGAATACAGCGGCAAAACACGTCAGCTAGCATCTGAAAACCCATTAGCGACAGCGGGTATTGCATTTGCAGCAGGTATGCTAGTGAGCGCACTAATCCGTCGTAATAAGTAACGATTATGCCGAACTCTCACCCTACTGATGAGAAAACGCAAGAAACCACTGATCAGCAACTCCATGCTGATCAGTGGCAAGATCATCTTGCCAAACTCACTGACTACACTAAACAGCTTTACGTTGATTACCGTCAACAAATGGGGATCTGCAAAGATTTAGCTGCAGCTGAATGGCGTTTGTCAATGCGTTCACTGGCACTCACCATAATATTGATCGTCTGTTTTGCTGGGGGATTGGTGTTACTTTGGGCTGGACTATTAGCATCCATCGGTCTTGCTATATTTAGCCTAAGTGAATCAATTTGGCTGTCAGCGGTGTCGCTGTTTGCCATGCAAATACTTTGCTTAATTTGGCTGTGGAAAAATATTGGTTATATCAGTAGCAAAATTGGCTTTGATAAAACCATGACAAGTATTCGACAGTTACTAAACCTCAATAAGGAAGAATGATGTTTATTGATTACTTCATAAAAAAACCGCAGAAAAAGGTTAATAACTTAAGCCAGCAAATGGATTTACTCGATGAATTGAAACGCCAACATCACCAAGCATTTAATTATCGCTTAAAGCGATTCGCCGTTACTAAAGTCGGGCTTGCGAGTGCCTTTTCGGCGGGTGTAGGTTATGGGGCTTTAAAAAATGATGATCATCAGCATGGAAAACTCAAACAACTCAGTCAGTTTAGCTGGCTGTTACGACTGTTGTGATCTTTATCACAAAAAATACGCTTTTTACTTCTCATTTGTTAGTCTTTTCTTTACCGTGTAAATAAGTTTTGCGTGTTAACAGGATAACCTAATTGAAAAAACGGATTGTATTAACCGGTGGCCCCGGTGGCGGTAAAACAACAGCAATCGACTTATTACGACGCGAGTTCTCGAAACAAATTGTGGTAGTGCCTGAATCGGCAACCATGTTATTTGGCGGCGGAATAGAACGGGGTAATGCCCCTCACCTTGTAAAAGCTCACCAGCAAGCTATCTTCAGCTTACAGAAACACCTTGAACATATTCAACGTACTATGCACCCTGATCGTTTAATGCTGTGCGATCGTGGTAGCTTAGATGGTCTCGCATATTGGCCAGGTGATCAGGCGGAGTTTTTTCAATGCTTAGGGACCGATCTTCACACTGAACTTAATCAATATGATGCTGTGATTTTTTTTGAAACCGCGGCCAAGTCAGGGCAAAGTATCCACAGTAACAACCCTGTTCGTAACGAGTCTGACCAGCAAGCAATTTTGCTAGATGATAAATTACAAGCAGTATGGTCACAGCACCCGCATTTTAACCTCGTAAAAAGCGCTGAGTCGTTTATTCAAAAAGTCATGTTTGGTATCGACACTATTCGCGACGTAATGAAAGGGTATCAGTAGCAGCTCACATGAGCTGCTACTCTGTGTACTATAATTGGCCACGATTGTGCGCTCGGCCATAGTCTATATCGGGTCCTTTTGGCACTACTTGCGTCGGATTTATCATCGTATGGCTGAAGTAATAGTGACGTTTTATGTGGTAAAAATCGACCGTCTCACTCACCTTTTCAATTTGGTATAACTCGCGTAAATAATGACTAATTGCAGGGTAACTTTCGATGGTGCGTAAATTACATTTAAAATGACCCACATAAACACTGTCAAAGCGAATTAAGGTCGTGAATAAACGCCAATCAGCCTCTGTGAGAGTGTCGCCCACTAAGTAGCGATTATGAGTCAAACGCTGTTCAATTTTATCAAGAGCGGCAAACAAATCATCAAACGCTTCGGTGTACGCTTCTTGCGTTGTTGCAAAGCCTGCACGGTACACACCGTTATTGATATTGTGATAAACAAACTCGTTTATTTCATCAATTTCAGTACGTAGCGCTGCAGGGTAAAAATCGCGTTCATTGTTAGTAAGTTCATTGAATGCACTATTAAACATCCGAATAATCTCTGCAGACTCATTACTGACAATGCGCTGGGTCTGTTTATCCCAAAGTACAGGTACCGTCACTCTGCCAGAATAATCAGCTTTGTTACGCGTATAAATTTGATGCATGTAATCGCTATCAAATAAAGCATCCCCTGTGCTGTGATTATCTTTATCGAATGTCCACCCATTCTCTAGCATGTCAGGACTCACAACCGAGACACTAATGTAGTCTTCAAGGCCTTTTAAATGGCGAAAAATCAGCGTGCGATGAGCCCAGGGACACGCTAATGAAACATACAAGTGATACCGACCTTTCTCAGCCTTGAATCCCCCATCGCCACTTGCCCCTTTGCTACCATCAGCCGTTACCCAGTTACGCAACTGCGCTGATTCACGCTTAAATTCACCTTGGTTGTTGTCTGTGTCGTACCATTTATCTTGCCACTGGCCGTTTACAAGTAATCCCACGATAACCTCCTAGAGTGTGCCAAATTTACCTTGTTGATAATCTCTTACAGCCTGATGTAACTCTGCTTGCGTCGTCATAACAAAAGGTCCCATATGAGCAATCGGCTGCTTTAGTGGCTCGCCCGCAAGCACCAAGACACCCGCCTCCGTTTGCGAATTAAATTCAATGTCACTGCCAGGCTCTAAAATTAACAAGCTCCCCGCTTTAACAGGCCCTCCCTGTTCAGTGTTAATTTCTCCCGTGTGTATATACAACATGACTTTAGTTTGCTTAAGAGGCGCGTGTTTAAATTCAGTGCCGGCAGGCAAAGTCACATCAGCTAACATGCCATTAGCGGCTAAATCTTGTAAGCTTGAAACCTGCTCTTCACTGGCAAACTGCCAACTACCTGCAAGCGCTTTTAACTCAACCCCTTGATCATTACGAGTCACCGGTGCGGGGGCTTCTGTTGTATCTTGGTAACGCGGTGCTCTGAGCTTTTCTGCACTTGGCATATTTAACCAGATTTGGAATCCATGCATGCCTTCTTTTGCATCTGCTAACGGCATTTCACTGTGGATCACACCAAAGCCAGTACTCATCCATTGCACATCACCTGCACGAATCGCTTTTTTGTTACCCATTTGATCTTGGTGCTCAAACCCTCCTTTAATAATATAAGTGAAGGTTTCAATGCCACGATGAGGGTGTGCAGGAAAGCCCCCCATAAAATCACTGTGATCGTCAGACTTAAGCTCATCGATCATTAAAAATGGATCTAAGTATTTTCCATCAAAGCCTGGGATACGGCTAATATTGACACCATCACCATCTTGAGTGGCATGGCTATTTAATTGTTGAATCACTTTCATAACGTTACTCCCGTAAATTATATGAAATGATTGTAGACGCCAATTTAACTAACAACCATGCGTAAAATTAGCGCCAATCGTTCTATTCAGAAGAATGTTTAGTCTGTTGTGTCATCAATGTATCTGCTACGGTTGCTCCGCGCTCTCCGACTTCTTTTTCGGGGCCGACTGTACTATCAATGACCGTTTGCTGTTCAGCACTGGCATTAATTGCCGCCCCAAAAATAATGATATAAGCACTGATATAAAGCCACATCAGCATAATAACCACGCCCCCTAAAGAGCCATAGGTTTCGTTATAACGTGCAAATTGCGAGACATAAAATGAAAAACCAACCGATGCCACGATCCACAATACAGTCGCGAGCATTGAACCCGGTGTGATCCAACGCCACTTAGCAGGGTTTCGATGAGGTGCGTAGCGGTATAAAAATGCCAATGCACCGTTAAAAATGATTGCCAACAACGGCCAAGTTATCAGCGTGATCATTAAATCTATTAACTCTGTTAGGCCAACCAGATTAAGCACAATAGGTAAAATACCAATAATTAATAACGCCACGAGAGCGACGATTATGGCGCCCAACGAAAATAAAAAACGGACCAGTAACGCCACAAAAAATTGCCGTTTGTTATGCTGATGGTATGTAATATTACAGGCCGTGATCAGCGCTTGGCAGCCCTTACTGCTACTCCAGACTGTTAACAATAAAGTGCCTATAGCACTCATACTCAAGACTTTTTGCGATTGCTGCGTCACTTCACTCACTTGCAGTAAAATAATATCGCGACTACTGGCAGGTAAAATTGCAATCACTTTAGATAACTGCTCATGAATGTCCGTTGGTGAAGCAAAATAGGCATAAATAGACACAATGGCAGCCAGTGCAGGAAAGATTGCTAGCAGTGCATAAAATGCGACACCTGCCGCAACAAACGATAAATTATCTTGTGATAAATTATGATATACCCGTTTGCTTATATCCCACCAACCTCGTAATGGGATTTCCAGCGGCGAGCGAGCCTGAAAACCGCGATTGCCCTGAGACATATTCTTCCTCACTTTCTACTTAGCTTAAGGTGTCGTTGCAAACTACTTGCCACTAATAATGGCGTCTAACTTGCATTGAGCTACGCTTATAACTGCCCGGCTATAATCCATGGAGTGGTGCAATGAATTTTTATTTATATCTTACTAATCAAGTAACTAATTTAATCACACCCACACTATCAACCACGACGTCGACGCCAATTGAAAGCCTTACGTGGTACGATTTAAACTCACAAGTTACGCAGTTTTTACACACTGCTTGGCAAATGTTACCGGCTCTCACACTCGGTATTGTCGCCATTATTATTTGCTACTTACTGGCTCGCCCTTTGTCATATGTACTGATTAAACCACTGGGTTTTGTGAGTGAAAGTAAGCTTTTACATGTCGTTACACGGCGCTTTTTTAGCATCGTTATTATTTTGTTTGGGGTGTACTTATTTTTACGTCTTGCAGGGCTAACCAGTTTTGCCGTCGCTATCATGAGTGGTACAGGATTGGTGGGCTTGATCCTTGGCTTCGCATTTCGTGATATCGCCGAAAATTTTATCTCGAGTATGCTACTCAGCGTACAGCGACCGTTTCGAATTGACGATGTAATAGAAGTAGATGGCCGCTTAGGGGTGGTAAAAAAAGTCACAGCTCGCGCCACTACTTTGGTGGATTTTGATGGTAATCATATTCAAATACCGAATGCTACCGTCTATAAAAATGTCATTAAGAACCTTACTGCGAACCCCAAAATGCGCGGCCATTTTACAGTAGGCATTGGCTACGATAATGACATTCGCTATGCTCAGCAATTAGCCATGCAAGTCGTAAGTCAAAACCCTGCTGTTATTAATGATCTCCCCAGTCAGGTTCTCATTGAATCGCTTGGATCTGCCACACTTAATTTAACCATTTATTTTTGGGTAAACAGCAGTGAACATAGCACGGTTAAAGTGGCATCTCAGCTAATGCGAATGTTAGTAAACACCTATTTAGCAGAAAAAATTAGTATGCCAGATGATGCTCGCGAACGAATTATTTTAAATACCGATGCCGAGCACACCAGTCATCACACCACTTCGCCCCCACAAACATCAAACACACTCGACGACCATAGCTTGGATGATATAAGTAGTGATGCAGATGATATTCGTGAACAAGCCGATCAGTCTCGCGATCCTGAGCAAGGCAGTAATATTATTTAATATTTATCCTGTAAATTAAATACATCCATTAAATCAAGATTGAACTGTGTTAGCTGTATGTATTATTGCGGACATGCAGCAGTTTTGATTACCTGTTAACTTTTGTAATTGTCTTTCAATTAAGATAAAAAGAAACAACTGACACATACTCTTAATAATAATCTCAGTGATTTAGGTATCGTTATGACAATAGATAGACGTAGTTTTTTAAAATCTGCCGCAGCTATTACCGCCGCGACAGTCGTGACTGGCTGTGCGAAAAGCCAACAAGGTGATAATCAAAGCACACCACTTGCGTCACAAGGTAAAAGCGTAATGGGCTTAGCTGTGCCTGCGATGGATGTGGTACGTGTTGGTTTTATTGGCGTTGGTCAACGTGGTAGCGGCCATGTAAAACACCTTTGCCACATTGAAGGTGTTGAAATTAAAGCTATCTGTGACACAGATCAGCTAATGCTCGAGAAATCAATTAACTATGTTGTTGAAAAAGGCTTACCTAAACCAACTGCTTACACGGGGTCTGATAAAGCCTATTTAGACATGCTGGCTCGCAATGACATCGACATCGTGATCATTTCAACACCTTGGCGTTGGCACACACCAATGAGTGTTGAAACCATGGAAAGTGGTAAACATGCCTTTGTTGAAGTACCCGCAGCAACCACTATGGAAGAGTGCTGGCAACTAGTAAACACTGCTGAGCGCACTCAAAAGAACTGCATGATGATGGAAAACGTTAACTACGGCCGTGACGAGTTAATGGTTCTAAACATGGTTCGTAAAGGCGTATTTGGCGAGTTACTACATGGTGAAGCCGCTTATATTCATGACCTGCGTTGGCAAATGAAAGAAATTGACCGCAGTACCGGCTCGTGGCGTACTTACTGGCATACAAAAGTAAACGGTAACTTATACCCCACTCATGGCTTAGGCCCCGTTTCTCAATATATGAACATCAACCGGGGTGATCGCTTTGATTTCGTAACATCAGTCAGCTCACCTGCACTTGGCCGTGCAGCCTACGCAGAACGTGAATTTCCTGCAGGCCACGAACGTCGTTCACTGAAATTTACTGCTGGCGACATGAACACCAGCATTATTAAAACAGTGAAAGGCCGAAGCATTATGGTTCAGCACGACACCACAAGCCCACGCCCGTACAGCCGCCATAACCTAATTCAAGGTACTAATGGGACATTTGCAGGTTTTCCTAACCGCATTGCCCTAGAAGATGTACCACCAGCCATTGCAAAAATCTACCAGCAGCAATATGAAGCTGAAGTAGCAGCATGGGAAAGTGCGGGCTCACAAGGTCGTAAACCACATATGCAAAATTTCCATAGCTGGGATCACGATATGGAAAAATGGCGTGCAGAGTTTGATCATCCATTATGGCAACGTATGGGTGAAGAAGCCGTTCGCAACGGTGGTCACGGCGGCATGGATTTCATAATGTTATGGCGCATGATTTACTGCTTGCGTAACAATGAACCACTGGATCAAGATGTTTACGATGCTGCAGCCTGGTCATCAATCTTCCCACAAAGTATGGCATCGGTTGCAGACAGAAGTAACAGCAAAACGATACCAGACTTTACCCGTGGCGCTTGGCAAACAGGTAAGCCACTCGGGATTGTGTCTTAACAACTTACATGCCAAAGCCCGCACCTTGCATTGCGGGCTTGTTGATTAATACATAAAGTGATTAGCACAAAGTAAGTCATTGTCACGATTAAGACTCATTATATCTGGCATATTCCATTGGCCCCACAAACTCAACATAACCATCATTATTGTAGTTGCATAACAAAATACACCTATGCCAAGACCACATTTAAATACACAACTATAACCAAAGCGCTATGTTGATACTCTTAACTAATGATGAGTGATGACAGCTAAATGGCAATGCTTCAACGAGCGCTAACCTAGCAGCGGACATAAAAATTCGATGGATTTTCTTTACAGAGTCAGTGCAAGGCTAAGTACAAAACGGCGACCAAATTGCTCTACTTTCATGAGGGATGTTGCATCGTTTGTTTGCACTTCTCGAACAAGTCTTTTGTCTGTTGCATTAAAAATATCAAACCGCAGTGCGACCGCATCAGAGAAAAACCAGCTGTAACTTAAATCGACACTCGTAAAATCATCGATATATACATCAGCATTGTTCGATAAGTCTCGCTGCTCTAAAAACTCACTACGGTAATTAATATTGGCGGCACCTTGCCACTTCTTTGCATTAAACATTAAGCGCAGATTTGCAGTCAGCTCTGACACCCCTTCAATATCAGGGTTATTAATTTGCTCTGCCGTTAACTTCGCGTCCACCAACTGATTCACGCTCGTTATCATACTGGTTTGCACTGAGTTATCTGATAGGAATGGCAATCGCCAATCAGCACTGAATAGCAGTCCAGAGATCGTTGCTTGACCATCATTATTTGCTTGCAGAGCTGAGTAATCCTGCTGTTGATAAGTAACTGTTTTTATTTGATCAACAATAAAGTTATCGAGTTGATGATTAAATGTCATAAGTTGCAGGCTATTTTCTTCGCCTAACCAGTTTAGTGACATACTGGTGGTGTTAGCAACGACAGGCTCTAAGGCTGGGTTGCCTAACTCAGCATACGGCAAACCACCTGAATTCACATGAAGCTTAGGATTTAAATCAGAATAATTAGGTCGATTTACTGAACGACTATAGCCTAATCGACCAAGCCAGTGTGGAGAAAATTGCCATTTTAAACTAAACGAGGGTAACCACATCGCAAACTTTACCTGCTCTGATAACGTTTTTAATTGACCACGTTCATCAAGTTGATGCCCTAATGTATGGCTTTTTGTATTACTGTGTCTAAGCCCAAATGCCGCAGTTAAGTTTTCTAAATAAGGTATCTGCCATACGCTATGAACATAGCTTTCATAGGCTGTAAATTCAGTTTCATAACTATTTAAATGATCATTTTCGTGTCGCTCACCAAAGGGCAACTCAATATCATATAACTGTAAAAGATCACGCTTTGGAATCAACCAAGGTTGCACTGGCTGCGACAAAAAATCAGCTTTAAATGCGTGAGTCAATGGCACTAGCCAACGACCATCAAGCGCAGGCAAAGTCGCTAACTGTGAACTCGACAAACTAACATCTTGGCGTTGATATCTATGTGACTGTTCGGATTTTTCTGTACCAAATTGCAGATTCGATAATCCCCATGTTGATGCTATTTGCCATACACTGTCCACTCCCCATTCTGTAACTTCGTCATTAACCTCAATCATACGGCGACTCAATTGTGACAAGCGTGAGTAACTATCAACGAGGGCTAAATTAGTTGCGAACTCATACTGCGCGACTTGTTTTTTAGAGATAGCAACCGTTGCTGGTACTGGTTTTAGCCCTACATGAGTCCGCGTAATTGGGGTTTGAGTTGCACTTAACGATTCACTGTGGCTATAAAAAGGACTTATTCGCCAATGCGTTTCATCCTTTGCGTACCATGTGGGCATTATTTGCAGCGTCTGATTATGGTAATACAGACCCGACTCTTCTCGTGAAGATTTACCTTGTGCAGCATTAAATTGCATGTTTTGGATGCTGTTTTTCCTCTCATCGCGTGTCGCTTCTGCATGTTCATTGAGAGGATTAATAGAAAGTCGATGCTCATCATAGGTAAAATCAGTATCTGACCGAAGCCATAGTGTATTTAGTTCAAATTGTGGGTGGGGCTGCCAGGCAATATTTGCGTAGTAACTAGTGCGAGTTCTATCCTCATTTTCAATGGTAAGCGCTAGCGTATCAGTGGGAACTAAACTGGTATCATCAAGTTCTTTCCAGTGATAGTTATCTGGTGCACCACCATTCTCGCCCCAATGCCAAGTTTCGAATTGAAATTGTCTTTGTAGGCGATTTTCATAATTAAATTTAACTAACGCAGCCAATTTGCCATCAGCTGAAATAGCATTACTCGTTAAGCCAAAGCTTGGTTGAAAATTACGATCTCCCGCAAGCGCAGCACTGGTTAGGGTTGCCTTAAAGTGATTACTATTAAGTGAGAGCGGATCATCACTCATTAAATTAACAGTTGCTCCCGCAGCTCCGCTTGGTAATCTTGCATCCGCCAGTTTATACACCGCAATATTCGAAAAAAGTTCTGCACTGAAGGTATCAAAGCGGTACTGCTGACCATATTGGTTTGAATTGCGAACATTTTCAGTATTTGCTAATCGATGCCCATTTAACAGAGTTAATTGATACTCAGGTCCTAGCCCCATCGCATTAATATTTAGTGCCTCACCTCGGTCCCGGGAGATACTCACGCCAGGGATCGCTTGAAGCGCCTCTGCCAAATTCTCCGCGGGTAATAAGGACAACATAGCACCACTGGCAAAATCAGCTTCACCTATATAATTTTGCTTTTGCTGCTGCGCGTAATGGGCACTTTGTTGATAATTGCTATCATAAACATGCGAAACCGCGTGACTTGCTTTATCGCCCGTTACGGTCACTTCTTCCATCAAAGGCTGTGACTTAATATTTGTGTCTAATTGAATGGACTTTAAAACAACAATGCCTGACGTAGTTTGTTGCCAGATAAAGCCGTTTTTTAATAGCAGCGCATCTAGGCTTGCTTCTAAACTGTCAGCTTTAGAAGTCAATGGCACTTGTAGAATCACTGAGCTGACTAGGTCGTCTGGGTAGATGATCGCTGTTTGATATTGCTCTGCCAAAGCGATGAGCTGCGCCTTTAGCGTGCTTTGTGCAGCATAAAGCTGCTTAGTGAACATACCAAGCAGCATTAAAATACAACAGCAAATGCACCTCATTAACTTACATCCTCATAACTAGAGGAGTATATTGTGCCTATTTCCGATGAAAAGTTTATGACGAAATCATGTCAGTTTTCGGCCTTTTCACTTAACTCAATGCTGTCAGGAAACTGTTTAATTTTAAGCGTATTTAACTGAGCTATCAGCTTTGCTGCACCGAGTATATCGTCTATCGCAAAGCGGCCACTGACTTTTATATCACTAGACACATTATTTAAAACCACTGGCTTTTTGCTATAACGATTTAATTGAAATAAAGCATCATTAATAGACACGTTATCTAAATCTAACCAACCTTCTTGCCAATCAGGTTGTAACGCATTAAATCGTGATACGTTTATTGCAGAGTCGCTCACTCGTGCGCGCTGCCCTTTTACTAATTCAACATGCTGCGAACCATCTAAGCTAGTAACAGAAACCTTCCCATGAAAAACATCCACTAAGGTTTCTCGCAATGTTTTATCAACATTAAAAGCTGTACCAAGCACTTCGATACTCGCATTGCCTACATCGATTGTAAATGGACGCGATTCATCACGATGTACAGAAAAATACGCTTCGCCTTTACTTAGAATCGCTTTGCGGGCTTGGTTGTTTTCACTAAATTCAAGCTGAGAATGCACATTCATCGCAACCAAAGTGCCATCAGACAAGCTCACATCTTGGGCTTCTTCGCTGATAAACTGCTTGGCAGTTACCGTGTTTACTGCTGGTAAATACGGCGGTTCATAAGTAGGTATCAGCGCCCACATAACGACCGCAAAACATGCTGCGACAGCACCTCCTCCCCAAGAATACAACGCTAAACGACGACGCTTTTTAGCTCGTGCAAGTTGTTCATCCTGTTGCGTGTCCACCAGCTCAAGCGCAGCTAATAACGCCGCATCGTCCCAAATGGCTTTTTCCAATGCATTATCCGATTCATAATCATGTTGATGTGAAGAGTTCATCGCTATCTCAATTACTCGTAATGTTAATATGACGATTTAACCGCCCTAACGGGGACATTCGTGCACTAAAAAATGCTCAGCCATGGCATTTTTCAGCATCTCCATTGCCCGCGAAATATGTTTTTTCACAGCTTCTTCAGACAACCCCAAGCTACTCGCAATTTCTGCCCGTGTTTGGCCTTTAATACGGCGTCGAATAAATACATCTCTGCGCAGTGCTGGCATTTGCAACAAAATTTGTTGGTAAAGTGCAATACGTTGCTCATATTCAAGCGCTGACTCAAGCGATAATGCTTCGCAATGCGGCTCATGCTCTAAAGTTTCAGGAGATTTACTTTGTTGACGATGATGATCAATCACCAGATGTTGCGCCATACGATAACCATACGCGAGCGGATTATCTATCGGGTCTAAGTGTTCAGAGTTAAGTGCCTTTAATAGCAACTTTTGAAACAAATCATCGGCATCGGCACGCTCACTCACTGCTTTGCAAAAAAATCCTTTTAATGCATCTTGATTAGCAATAAAGCATTGCAATAGCGCTCTACTATGTACAGAAGCTGTATTATTTAAACCGTTAGTCATTGAAGATAGAGACATAATTTTAGTGATGAGGCTAGCTTGTTTATCTAGGTATGACGCGAATCCTAACCTAAAGGGGACAACGGTATGATGAATATTGAATGACAGTTTTACGTAATTCTCGACTTAAAAATGTCACAAAAGCTTCATTTAAAAATTGGTCCCCTTCTTTGTTAATGCATCGTCTTTAGAGGCGAATTTAAACCAAATATTGCATTTAACAGGAATTAACCCTCATGACTTACCGTGCATTTTCATTATCGCCTTTAGCACTTGCTGTTGGCTCATTAGTAATCGCTCCCGCTTACGCAGAACAAAACCAAGAGCCGATTGAAGAAATTGTTGTCACTGGCAGCTACGTAAAGAGTTTAGAAAAAGCAATTGATTTAAAACGCACCAATATCGGCTTTTCAGATTCAATTGTCGCTTCTGACATAGCAGACTTCCCTGAGCAAAATTTAGCCGAAGCCTTGCAGCGTATGCCGGGTGTCACCATAGAGCGTAATAAAGGTCTAGGTCAAAAAGTAAATGTACGTAGTTTACCGTCTGAGTTTACATTTGTATCAATCAATAATCTTGCGACAGCCTCAGGCAGTGGTGGTCGAGATGTTGAATTTGATATGTTCGCTTCCGAAATTATTCAAAGTGTTACAGTTAAAAAGTCACCAACAGCGGCTGATGAAGAAGGCGGTATTGCGGGCTCTGTCGCAATAACAACGGCACGACCATTTGACTATGATGGTCGCCAACTTGTGGCATCCGTTGAAGGCGCCTATAACGACATTTCAGAAAAGAGCGATCCTAAATTTGCATTTTTAGCGAGTGATACCTTTGGTAACTGGGGAGCCCTGGCTTCATTTGCTTACTCAGAGCGTACCAACAGAACTGACAGCAACTCTGGCATTAACTTTCGCCCATTATCTCGCTGGTTAGAAAAATCAGGTTCGTCACAATGGCAATCAGACCAAGCTGCTGACGTTTTAGAGCGCGATACTGGTATCAGTATTAATGACCGTTTTGATAAAGACGAAACAAGTCGCGTGGTATTTCTTGATAAAGTTGGCGATCGTGCTTACCTGACAGAACAAGAAAAGTGGGGCGCTACCTTATCACTACAATACAAACCTAGCAGTGAATTTAGCCTTACTTTTGATGCGCTACTTGGTAACTTTGATAATCACGAAGATGAATATGATGCTGCGGCTTACTCTGCTTCAAGTATAAGTTCACTTGAAAAAATATATAGTTACGATGATAACACGTTGTCTGACTATGGCATCACCGTACTCACAGATGTGAACTACGCAGCAACTCAGCATGAGTTTTTAAGTAAAGAGAACAGCAGTGATACAGATTACCAACAGTTCAGTTTAACCCTTGATTGGATGCTAGGTGACTGGGAAGTTTACGGCGTTGTTGGTTATAGTGGCGCAGATAAACTGGCAGAAACGACCAACCTCAAACACACCGCTTATCGCCCAACGCGTTCTCGCTATACATCAACAGGTGGTGAAACCATTGCCAGCGATAACCCTAATACATTTGATATGTATAACTCACCAGAAGCCTATACATTCGATTACTACGAGGTCAATTTAGAAGATATCTCTGATGACAAATATGCGGCTCAGCTCGATTTTAGTCGCCATTTCCAGTTAGATTTTTTCCCTGCGTTATCTAAAGTGCAATTTGGTGCACGCTACACCGACAAATCAAAACAACGTAATTATGGTACAAACCGCATAACAGGTGCTTCTGCTGATGATTCATCATGGGTTGGTACACGCACTTTAGCCGATAGCGAGCTCACAGTAATTTCAGATCTAGTATCTGGTGGCGAATATTTATCAGCAGTATCATCTAAACAAGATTGGAGCCAAATTTCCAATAACTATGCACGTAGTGAATTGCGTTATGATGGTTTTGGAGTTCAGTACGCCCCCGATCAATTCTACGAAGTCTCTGAAAAAACAACCGCTATTTATGCGATGGCAGACTTTGCATTTGAAATAGGCACATTACCTGCCACTTTGAATGCGGGTGTTCGATATATTGATACGAATGTTGATTCATCGGGTTATCACCAAGTGCAAAGTGATGACGGCAGCACAGGTTATACGTCGGCACCTATCTCAAAAGAAGGTAGCTACAAAGAGACGCTACCAAGTCTTAACTTTAGCTTAGAGCTTACTGATAATTTATTATTTCGCGCTGCAGCATCAGAAACCTTTATTCGCCCTGCCCTGACTGATATTGCTTATAAACGCACGGTAAGTTTAAGCGAGTTTAAATACCGTGACGGTAACCCAGATTTAAAACCAACCTACGCTGATCAATGGGAAACCGGTTTAGAGTGGTACCTAGAAGAAGGTGGTTTACTTGCAGTGTCTTATTTCGAAAAAGAAATTGAAGGCGTTGTTCGTGAATCCTTAACCGGTGTTGTGACTGACGTAACTAAATATAATGATAACGGTACTGTCGACGGTGTGTACGACTTCGACGTCTACCAAAAAGTAAACGCTGAGGGTTCATACGATGTAAGTGGTATTGAATTTATTGCACAAATTCCTTTTGCTCGTTTCCACCCAATGTTACAAGGTTTTGGTATAAATGCTAACTACACGACGTTAGATAATTCACTCACGGGTGCGTCTGATTTAGCGATACCAACACCACCAGAAGGCTTAGCAGACGAAACCTATAACATTACTTTTTATTACGAAAATGACAGCTTTGATGCGCGCATCTCTTACAACTACAAAGACAAATATGTTGAGTATATTGAGCGCGATATGTACCCCGTTTACCGTGATGCATATGGCCAAACAGATATCTCGTTTGGTTATCAAATCAACGACACAATAAAAGTCACTCTTGAGGGCATTAATATCACTGATGAAGAAACCACTGGCTACACCATCGCTCCGGTGTTCCCAACGATGTATGAGTTTTCAGGTCGTCGTTTCTCGTTAGGCCTCCGCGGCAGCTTCTAAGCGTATCGTCGGGGCCTAAGTGCCCCGTTATCCTTATAGCAAGGCATATACAATGCGATTATTTACACTTTTTTTAATACTTATTGTGACGTTTAAGCTCAATGCAAAAGAACTAAACACACAAATAGCCTTTATTCCCGACATTCACTTTCATGATATTTATGCTGACTTTAGTCATGTTGGATTTAAAGGCATTGCGCTCGATAACCATACAAAGCCTGTCACAATCCGCAGTATGAAGGCACAACTCCATTCAACCAGATTATTCAATGAAAACTACTTTGCACTCACCGCCGCACTCGATGATATTGCAGCGCGTAACGTGAAATTAGTCGCCTTGCCTGGCGACTTTACCGATGACGGGCAGCCTGTTCACTTACAGGGCCTAAAGGCTCTATTAAGTGAATACACAAAACGCTATGGCATGCGCTTTTTTGCTATTCCGGGGAATCATGATCCCGTTAAGCCAATACGAACCCATGCTGGAAAATCAGATTTTTTAAATAGTGAGGGACGCGAGGTGGCTATTTTTAGTAAAGGCCACGCTATGTGTAAAGGCCCTCATACCGATTTCTTGTTTTGCGATGATGCTATTAGTCAAGGTGGCTATCAAGAAATTATGGACGCGATGTCTGAATTTGGTTTAACGCCACAGAGCCAAGACTTGCTATGGCAAACACCTTTTTTAAATAATCACGCTTCTTTAGCCGAGCGGCAGTACCAACAATGCACTAATGATAATAAGCACTGCGTAATGCTCCCTGATACGAGTTACCTTGTTGAACCTGTTGCAGGATTATGGCTTTTAGCTATCGATGCCAATGTTTATTTACCTGAGTTTAAAAACAATCAACTTACTTTCAAGGGTTCAGGCAATGCAGGATACAACAAGGTCTTAACTGAAAAACCGTACTTATTAAGTTGGATAAAACAGCTTGTTACTGCAGCAAAAGAGCAACACAAAACACTGATAGCGTTTAGCCACTTTCCGATGGGAGAGTTTTACGATCAACAAAGCGCATCAATTAAAGATTTGTTCAATGACCGTGCTTTTCAGCTAAAGAGAGAACCGACAACCAATACACAAAGTACGTTAGCAAACACTGGTCTACGCTTACATATTGGGGGACACATGCATATGAATGACACCAGTATTATTAAAGCTAAGCAGAATACCCTTTATAATATTCAAGCCCCATCTATAAGCGCTTACCGCCCTGCTTACAAGCTTGTTAGTATTACAGGAAGTGAAGCGAAAGTAGATACCGTTTTACTCGATTCTATTGCGAACTTTGATACGTTATTCCCGGCTTATAAAAAGGAATACAATTACTTAGAAGAGCATAACCAAGATGAAAAATGGCTTTCTGATATCCTACAAAGCAATAACTATCACCAATTTACACTGCAACATCTCGCAGGACTCGCAAAGTGGCGTTTTATACCGAGTGAATGGCCTGAAAGTTTTAGAACCCAGTTACTCACATACAGCTTTCATGAGTTATTAACACTTTACGATAGCCAAACACCTCTCTCATTAACGCAAACATCTGATGCCCTTCTCAAAAAGGTCAGTCTATTTGATTTTATTCGCGACTTTTACTTATTGAGAAATGCGGGGTCTTTAGCGCTTGAAGATATTTCAGAAACACACTTTAAAGCCTACAAGCTCATGGCTCAACACTTAGATGCTATGGCTCAACACTTAGATGCTATGGGGCAATGCTTACCAAAAAAGGGGAATAAAATAGCACAAGACGTTGATATATGTACCTTTAAAGTAGGCCTTAGCAAAGCATTCGCTATTTTTGAAAAACTAGCACAAGGTGAAAACGATCGCTGCTTGATCATTGATCTAAACTTAAAAACGAATAAACCAGCAAAAGCATGCCGCTCCTAACAAATAAAAACGGCACCTAAGAGGGTGCCGTTTTTATTAATATTACTTATTACTGAGCATGAGCTGCAGCACGGAAAATCGTGTTAGTGAGCAATACATTCATGCCTTCAAGGTAGGCGCGATACGTCGGTGATTGTGTAAAGCCTATCACCATGCCTTTACCTAGTGGTTGATGAACAAGGAGCGGCTTGTAAGCTAGCTGAGCTTTATTTTGCTGCCACAAATAACCACTCGCCAGTACATCGTCTTTACCTGTGAACCACGCTAAGTTTTTGCCTGAGTTAAGTTTAATTGGCGTGTAAATATCATTACCGTAAGCCACCGCCACTAAATTTTTATCGACGCCTGCGGTTAACCAATGCTCTTGGTCTACTTCAACATTAGCAAGTACACCGGCTACATAGTCTGGCGAGGTGTGTGGTTCGATGCTCGCTGCTTTTAAATCATCACGAGAAGCGAATAACTGCCCTGCCACTTTACTGCTTTTATCATCGCTGCTGTCGGCTTTTTCTTCTCGGTAGGCTTGCTCGCGCTTAACATCTAATAAGCCGTAATCAGCATGGGTGGTAAAGCGGTTTGCATTACCGAGTGCAATCAACACGCCACCAGCTTCAACCCAGCTTTTTAAATTAGCCGCGCCCGATTTACCTAATGATTGCTCGTAATTACCTTCCGGTAAAATCAACACTTGGTAATCACTTAAATCAGCCCATGCAAGCATTGGTGTACGAATAGCCGTTACCGGATAGCCGAGCTGTCTTTCTATAACAAAACGGGTGTTACCAGCGCTTAGCTCACTGGTAGGTACATCCCATGCAATCGCCACTTTTGGCGCCACCATTGGTACTGTTTTATTACTACCAAAGCTAGGGCCATCAATCACCCAGCTTGAATCAACACCATCGACTATTGCACCTGTTTGCTCTGCAATTTGACTAATTTTAGTCAGTAAGTCTTTATCGTTTAAGCGCTTTTCAATCACTAAACTGCCCGCTGGGTAGTTAGTTTTATCACCTAATACAAATGCTTGGTCAGCACTTTTAAGCTTAACGCCTGCTTGCAGCGCTGCGGTTAAAAAGCGTGCAGCGGCCGTGTCGCCCCAAGCAACAATATAAGCCACTGAGGCTTCTGGGTTATTCACTTTACCAATCAGTGTGTCGTTAGCCTGAACCGCTTTACTGTCAGCGCTCACAGCCTTACTACAGCTATCGCTATCAACATTAAACATCATTGGCAGCGACCAGCCTGTGACATCATAAATTTCGTCGCCTAGGTTACGAGCACGGCGTCTTTCTTGTTCTTTTACAAAGGCTTCAGCCATATCAACTTGGTCTGTAAATGTGGTACGAACAAATACACCACGCGGCTGCGCTGTATCAATAAAGTAGCTACCCGCTTTGTATTTAACACCGCATGCTTTGAAATCTTCATTTGCTTGTTGAACTTCTACGCCGTGTTCAGCCATTAACGTAGCAAGTTTATGCGTTCCTTCACGGTTACTTTGGTTCGGTAAAATATACACACGTTCTTTACTCTTCTTACCTGAATCAATTGCATCAACTTGATATTGGTAAAAGTCATTAAGTAGCTTCTCACGTTGATTAGCTGCACCTTCGGCGGTAGAAATTGATGCCACAAACTGACGCTTCACTGTATTAAAATAAGTAAGAAGTTCACCGGTGTTTTTTTCAAAAACATGGCCGCGAGCAGAGCCTACTTCGTAGGTTGATGCTGACGCACCATAAAATACAGGCCAACTATCACCGTACCCAGGATAAAAAGCATCAAAAATTTCGCGGGTAAAATAATCAAAGCCAAACTCATCAAAATATTTAGCATGATTTTGGCCAATGGCATCCATATTGGCTATTTGCGTTTTTGTCATATGGGGATTGAATGGCTGAGCAGCCGGCGCAAAATAATATGATTGATCGCCGCCCATTTCATGAATATCAACCACCACTTGAGGTTTATATTTATTTATTGCAGCTACTCTACCCTTTGTTTCAGGCTGAGTAAGTGCTAACCAATCACGATTCATATCGAACAGATAATGATTAACTCGACCTCGAGGCCAAGGCTCATTATGCTCTGCACTTAAACGGTCTGCGCTGTGCTCTAATCCGACAGTGGCATAATAGCGAGAAACAAAGCGCTCACGGCCATCAGGGTTTTGTAGGGGATCAATAAATACAACGGTATTCTCTAATATTTTACTGTTAATGGTATCGTTCGGTGCCGCTAATAAATGGTAAGCGGTGAACAGTGCCGCATCGGTCGAGCTAATTTCATTACCGTGTACTGCATACTGCAGCCACACTGAAGTGGGTAAGTTTTTGATGAGTGACTTTGCATCTTTCGCAGATGTACTTCGCGGGTCTGCCAGCGCTTGCGTGTTGTTTGCAAGGGTTTCTAATGAGCGAATATGCTCAGCGGTGCCAACAACCGCATAAACAAGCTCACGACCTTCCCAGCTGTTTGCATACTTAAAAACTTTAATACGCTCAGGAGCGGCTTGCTCAAGGGCTGTTAAATAACGACGCATATCGTTGTAATTAGTAATGCGCTCACCTACATCATAACCAAGAACCTGCTTAAATGTAGGTATATCCGTGTTGTAAACCGTGCCTGGCCACATAGTCTCTGTATTGTTGATACTTGCTGCGGCACTCAGGCTGACAGACATAGCCATAATACACAGTGAGACGGCTTTGGTTGCTCCCTTCGCAAACATATAAATTCCACCCATTTAAAAAATCTGAACAAACAGTTACTAACATATAAAACTATTGAAAATAAGGGAATTAAAAGCGTTAGAAAGGTATAAATTAGGGTTAACTGGGAAATAACACCCCTTGTCAGCGAGAGTCATAAGAGCAAGGGGCATTAGGTGTCATTTTCTGTTTTATGCTTTCGCTTTTAAGAAATCATAAAGTTCGTCTTTCAGCGCAGCTCTTTGGTGTTTCTTTTCATGCATTTCACTGTCATCAATCGGAGAACTATTAAGCTCAAGCTCTCTAATTTCTTTATCCATGTCATCGTATCGTTGCATGGTATTTTTAAAATGGGCATCGCTTTTGGCAAGGTTGTGGATTAATTCATTAAACTCTGGGAATTCATTCAATAACGAGTGTTTTTCGCCTAGCATGGGCAGCTCCTTTGGCTAGAATTAAAGTTCAAATTCACTGTATCATTCTGTGAAACAGAGTCAACGTAGCAACCTTGTTCAAGATCAATAATGACAACGATAAGGCACAGATACCCTATTGCCCCCAATACGGATGAATCAATAGATCGGTTGCTTTAATTTATATAAGAATAATTCCTAGACATAACTTATTGAATTAGATGTATAATAAAAACTCTAAGGAGAGAGTCATGCGTATAGGTATTATCGAAGATCATCAATTGGTAAGAGATAGTTTTAAAAAACTATTGGAGCTGCAATCTGGGTGGCACGTTATCATCGAAGCCTGCTCAGTCAATGAAGCAAAACTTGCTGTCGAGATAGAACAACCTGACGTGTTTATTGTCGATATTTCAATGCATGAAGGTGAGAATGGAATGGCGTTTTTATCTTATTTAAACACGACATTTCCTGAAATAAAAACCATCGTTGCCTCCATGTATGATTACGAGCCCTATGTGAGTAATGCTTTAAAACTTGGTGCATTAGGCTATGTGTCTAAACGCTCAGCATCGGAAGCTTTAATTGATGCAGTCAATTCGATTATGAAAGGAGGCAGATACATTAGTGAAGATGTAAAATTCAATGCGATCTCTGCATCAAACAAACTCGATTTACTCACACCAAGAGAAAGAGAAGCCTTCCCCTTATTTGCCAAAGGATTAAATGCTAAACAAGTTGCTCAGCAACTTAATATGATGCCCAAAACAGCTCATGTCCATAAAACCAATATCTACAATAAACTAGAATCTACGAGTTCTTTTGATTTACTAAAAATTGCCATCGACTCTGGGGTAATAGCGCTTGATGAACTGGCGTAACTGCATGCCAATACACGTAAACTCAGTCAATGTAGTGATTGAGCTATCGAAGCAATTATTAACATTTATCCTGTATTTTGTCGGTTTATATTGCTCATCGTTGATAAGTAACCATTTAGAAACCGTAGCTCAAAGTAGTGCAATTTACTTACCTGCAGGAGTAAAACTTGCGTTCTTCGTAATTTTCCCCCTGAGGTTTTGGCCCATACTGTGGTTCACGTCTCGGCTTTATGCAGCCTATTTAGGTGTCTATTATAATAATGAATGGGACTTCGATTTGTTTCACGGCTTTTTACAAGAGCTAACCTATATGGCTATTGTGTATGGTTTTAAAGAGAACCGCTGGCCACCCAAAATTGACTCTAATTCTGGCGTTTTATCTCTCATATTACTCGCCGTATTCACGGCTGCATTTAAATGGTTTTTATTTTCGAGCGCCTTTGAATTTACAACGTGGCTTAAGGATAGCCAGTTATTACAATACAAACTCAATATGACATTAGGCGATCTGACAGGTGCACTATTTATCGCTCCCGCCCTATTGCTACTGAGCAATAACTATAAACGCATACTCTCTTACTATAATAGCTTGATTTTAATCAGCTTATTAACACTCACTCTCATTTACTTACTTATCTATGTAAACCATGCTGACTTATATTCGCTTTTACGCCTCTGCTCGCTCCTTCCTATTATTTGGTTTTCTTATAAGTTTGGCATTACGGGCGCAATTTCTAGCGCATTTGTCAGTAATTGCTTAATTGTCGCTGAAGCGGCTATTGTTCAAGACACAACCAATACATACATAAGCCAGATTTTTATTATAGCTAATTCAGTGACAGGGCTATTAATAGGCACAGCAACAAGCGAGCTAAAACTAAAAAATAACCAACTACAAGACAGCAATGAAAAGCTCACGGCATTACTGGAAAAAAATAGACAACTTGCCAAACGCATGGTGACAGTCCAAGAAAATGAACGCAAATATCTGTCTCAAGAGCTGCACGATGAACTAGGTCAGAGCCTGACAGCCCTTAAAACTGATCTCACCGTTTTATCAATCGAGCAGCAAAACGATACAAGTCCCCTTGTAGCAGGACTAAAAGAAAATGCCAAAGCGATGTATGACTCAGTCTATCAGATCATGCATCACCTTCGACCAAGAGAGCTTGATGAACTAGGTTTAGAGCAAGCGCTAAAAAATGGCCGATTTAAATCTCTGCTTAATAAATCGTCTATAAATTATAAGGTCGAATTAAACTTAAAAACGACACTCTCTGATGAGCATCAAACCGCTATTTATCGTATTTGCCAAGAGGCAATTACTAACTGCATCAAACATAGCACAGCAACCGAATTAAGACTCAACCTGACAGCAAACGATACTCATATTCAACTTCAATTAAAGGATAATGGTACAGCGAACGGTATAAGCAGCGACTCGGGGGGTTATGGGTTGTCATTCATTGAAGAACGGGCGATTGCGCTCGGTGGCAAATATACTATTGATGAAAGTGATGGTTATACAATAGAGGTTACTTTTGATCTATGATCACACGTACCTAACGAATATAAACCTGTTTCGAATAATATTTCTTTTTGGTATTCATAAGTTGAATTTCAGCTTGATTACCAACAAGCTGCAGCAATAAGCCGTGAGCGATTTCTTTTTCGCCTACTTTCGATTTAACCACCACTTCTTTACCAATAACACCTTGTAATCTGGGCTTTGGAAAACTAGCTTTTGTGACTGGTTTAAGCCCCTCATTTTCAACGAATAAATTAAGACAGTGCTGCTTAGCTGCAATAATCCATTCATCTTGAGACTTTACAATATCGACATTATTTAAAAAATGAATCAGCGCACTATTCCTGCTGTTAAACTCACTCGACACATCCGACATATTTCGCGCTTGTGCCCACTTTCTGATCACAACGTACTTTCCCTGCATGAGTTTAGCCAAGCTCGTTGATGCCCCCGTCATCCTGCTATACCATTCAATTCTATAGCATGAAGATCCTAAGCTATGCAGTAACACACTCGTATTACCAAACTCTTTAGTGCTTCCCTCAATAATACTCATTGTTTATTCCTTTAATCTTACCTCGTTTAAGATAAAAGAATATACAGAACACACGGTTATGGTAATTGGCTGCTTTCTTAGTAAGCCTAAGAAAAATTCCTATACGCTATAATCAGTTAAAAACTATAAGAGCAGACTTACTCGCACAATTCAAAACAAAAAGCCCGTGGCGTTAACTACGGACTTTCTTTAATGTGGTCTGTCTCGTCCTGAAATGTGTTTACACATTTAGGACTTATTATGACCAAGTCAAATAATACACCGATCAAACGAACACAACGAGATTATTCATTAGGCTTTAAATTACAAGTTGTCGACGCTGTAGAAAAAGGCGATATGACTTATAAACAAGCCCAAAAAATTTATGGCATACAAGGTCGCTCAACTGTGCTTACTTGGTTGAGAAAACACGGTAAGATGGATTGGACTCAATCACCTAAGATGACTATGCCTAAATCACCTAAAGCCAAAGAAAGCCCCGCACAAAAAATCAAGCG